>NZ_JANMUN010000201.1:0-7199 GCF_031391665.1 Ferruginibacter sp. | reverse complement strand
GCTAAGAAAAATTATTTTAGAAATTTCTTCAGTGGTTTTATCCTCGGCAAGCAGTTTAAGTATTTTTATTTCCTTCTCGTTAAAATGCACCGGGGTATTGGTACCGTAATGCTGGCGCACATTTTTTTTCTGCATTAGTTTACCCATTACTGCTTTATTCACCAGCTCGTTAAAATAAAAATCATCATTCATGCAGGTGAGTATGGCCTCGTAAATTTCTTCGGGGTCGGTGGTTTTGGTAAGGTAGGCATTGGCCCCCATTTCCATCATTTTACTTATCATCTGCTGATCGTCGTACATGGTAAGCACAATTATTTTTATATCCTCGTATTCTTTACGTATCAACTGAATACCGTTAATGCCATCTATTTCGGGCATACGTATATCCATCAGCAAAACTTCGGGTTTTTTAATGGCAATTTTGTGCATCATATCCTTTCCATCTTCGGCCTCCCAAATCATTTTAAGGTTGGCTTTTCCCGAAAGCGCCATCTTAATCCCATCTCTAAAAATCTTGTGATCGTCGGCAATAGCAATTTTAATAAAAGTTTCGTTACTCATAATTAGCGTGCAGTATAATTAGGGTTAGTATAAAATCGTGTCAAGTTACACTTTTCAATTAACAAATACCTAGTGCTTTAATAAAACAGGGTAGTAAAAACTTTTCCACATGCTGTTGATTATCATACCGTTTTTAGCAATATTACTTCGTAAAATTACGATAGCATCAATACGTTTATCTACTATTATGCATTGCGTTTTTGGCGGGTGCAAAGTAAATTTTACAACTTCAAAAAAAGAGCGGTATCCCTCTTTCACAGCTTTTTAACATCAGCTATTTTTGTTTCAGTTGATTGATAGGGTGCACGGAAAAATTTATATCCAATTATCCAATAAATATCCAAAAAGTGCCGCTTATCCTTGGAAAAACCTGTTTGTGCTTGTGTTATCTTGTCAATCAACTAATTTTTAATATCCCGTTTTGTTTCCAATACCTCTGAACCAAAAAACCTGTTAGTTAAATTTTTTTATGGCTGGTTACAGTAAACCAGCCATTGGTTTGTTTGCTTTTGCAGCCAATACCCTGCCAAAACCTTACACCGCTCAAAAACCTCACAGGTTTTGATTGAGCAGCAAAATTTTAATGGTTTTGATAAAGGAACTACCCTGTAAATTGCTATTCCCTTCTAAAACCTGTGAGGTTAATGCACCAAAACCGTATAATTTACCCCATATTTTCAATTATAGTAAAAATGCGTAGGTAAAGCTACGATTTTTTAGATAGTAAAATTACTATTTTGTTTTCGTATATTTACCCCATCTTAACTCGTTGCTTTACTTGGTGCAAATACTGAAACCCCTCATAATCAAGGAATTTTTAAGTTATCCACATATTAACATATTTATGGACAGTTGCCTGTACAGTGGTTTTGCAGCAAGTTTGTGCTTCGAGAAATTTCTTACTTAACAAACCACAAAAAATTATTTTATTATGAATTGGGAACTTTCAACAACTTTTGAGGAAATATTTTGCTAATTTTCAAATAAGTTATATTTAGGAGCGTTAGTAATTAATTAGTATTTTTACGAAAATCTCAATTATTACAGACGTTATTAAATATTCAGTATTATTTTCGGAAACTTTTCCGCTTATCTTTATTCTTATTATGTTTAAACGTAATAAGACTAAAATTAGGCGGATATTTTTTTTATATGCTATAATTACTTCATTTCTTGTCTTATGCTCCCTATACTTTAGATTAATTGTTCCTTCAAAGGAAGGCTATATTATTATCACAAGGTTTCACAATATTTGTGAATTTATTTTTTTAAGTACAATTCTCTCTTTAGTTATTATAAACAAGTTAGTACGCAAAATAATAATTCTAGCAAATTTCTCTTTTGTAATAATATGTTTGGTTGATTACTTTCAATCAACTCAACCGACTTTAGCATATATCCCCCTCTTAGCTTCGTGTACTTTTTTTATTATTATAATTATCTTTTATTTTTTTGAAAGATTAAAAGATAATTCAGGAGATATAATATTTTCCACTTTCCCCTTTTGGTTTGCTGTAGCATTAATAGCTAATTTTTCCGGAAATTTTTTGTTGTTTGCATATTCAGAAACAACGCCTGTTAAAGATGCCAATTTTAAAATTAATTATACTATAATTTATGGTACTGTAACCTTCATTAAAAACATTCTATTATGTATTGCTGTATCAATAAAAGATAACAATGAATATTATGCAAAAGTAGCCAATGATAATAGTATAATAAAAACAGAAATCCCTATAAATAATAATAAAAACCCTATAAACATTTAAACCTAATTTCCAGCAGCAAAATGAATATTGTTTTAATTATTGGTACTATCGGCATGCTTATACTGGCTATTGCCATTGTGGGGTTTGTTATATTCCACCAGCGCAAAGTATTCCGCTTTAATACACAATTAAAACAGTTAGAAGAAGAAAAGCAGCAGATATTATTGAACGCCTCTATCCGTTTTCAGGAAGAAGAGCGTAACCGCATTGCCGCCGATCTGCATGATGATGCCGGCCCTTTACTGGCCACTGCCCGCCTTTACCTTAACGAAAACCTGGTTAACCAGGAAAAAGCCCAGCAACTGCAAAGCATTTACAGCGCCAAACAAATTATTGATGATGCCATTTTACTGATACGCAACATCAGCCACAGCCTTATGCCGCCAACGCTTAAAAACTTTGGGTTGGAGAGTGCTATTACCGACCTGTTTCAAAAAAATAAGCGGCAGCGGCAGCATTAATGCCAGCGCCAGGTTTCATGATTACCGCATCCGTTTAAAAGTAGAGCAGGAGCTTTTGGTGTTTCGTATTGTGCAGGAGCTGGTAAACAATGTTTTTAAACACAGCAATGCCGGCTTTATTCACCTTACACAAAACAACAGCGGCAACAGTATGTACTTTCGCCTGCACCACGATGGTAACGGAATTGTACAGGCCGATTTTGAAAAATTAAACCACAGTGCCTTAGGCCTTGGTTTAAAAAATATTGCCAGCCGCATTAAAGTACTTAAAGGAAGAATATTTTTTGAAATTGATCCCAGCCATACGTATTACAAAGTAACAGTTGAAGTACCAATGGAGGGAGGAATTGGAAATTAAAGATTTAAAATTGGTTACGTTTTTTTTGCTGAAATGGAATGCTTCAATTTCAAATTTTAAATTGAAGTTTGTTTTATGTAATTTTACTCTATTACCCCAACATGGAAGATATAATAAAAGTTGCCATTGCCGATGATCACAAAATATTCCGTAAAGGGGTTATTCTTTCTTTGCGTTCTTATGTTAACCTTAAGTTTGTAATGGAGGCCGAAAATGGCGAAGACCTGATTGCAAAAATTCCCGAGGCACAACCCGATGTAATTTTATGCGATTTAAAAATGCCGATTAAAGATGGCATTGATGCTACAAAACTTATTACTAAAAATTTTCCGGGCATACGTGTAATCATACTCACCATGTACGAAGATGAACGCTTTGTGGGCCACCTGATGGATTGTGGCGCTGCTGGCTATCTTTTAAAAAATACCGAACCTGCCGAAATAAGAAAAGCCATAATGGATGTAATGCGTACCGGCTTTTACTTAAATCCTTTTGTAAATAAAGTACTCATCAAAAAAAATTATTCCAAACAAAAGTTCAGCCCCAATTTAACTACCGAAGTAGTGCTTAGCGAAAGAGAAAAGGAAGTGCTTACTTTAGTTTGTATGGAATTTACCGCTGCAGAAATAGCGTCTAAGATGGATATCAGCAGCAGAACGGTTGAAGCCATTAAAGACAGGCTGATGGAACGTTTTGGTGTAAAAAACTCTGTGGGTTTAGTTTTTTATGCAATGAAAAATTCCCTGATAGATTAAGGAAGAATATTGAATTGATAAATGGCGAATATTGAATGTTTCTTGATTGGAAACTACATTCGACATTTGCAAATTTTATATTGCCGATTATTTAATATTGTATTGATAGATGTCGAATATCGAATGTTCTTTGATCATAAACCACATTCGATATTCTACATTATTATATTTTTAATTATTTAAGCAACGAAGTTTTAGTATAACCGCAGCTTGTTTTTATACTGTTGAAAATATCGGGCTTATAATTATTTTCCTGCTCTACCATATAATGTTTTACTCCCGAAAGTTTTGCATTGGCAAATATGGTTTTAAAATCTACCGTACCATTGCCTACTTCGGTGTTTTTAGTTTTATCGGCTTTATCCATATCCTTTACATGCCATAAATGAAAACGCCCCGGATGTCTTTTAAACAATTCAACAGGGTTGTAACCTGCCCGTACTACCCAATACAGATCCATTTCCATTTTTACAAGGTCTTTATCTGTATTGTTTAATAAAACATCATAGCCATGCTGACCATTCATATCTGCAAATTCAAAATCGTGGTTGTGGTAAGCTAACTGTAAATTGGCTTTTTTACATATTTCGCCTGCCTTATTTATTCTTTCTGCCAGTGCTTTATACTGGTCAATATTTTTTCTTCTTTCTTCCTGCATCCATGGGATGATGATATATTTATTGCCCAGTATATTTCCTGCTTCGCAAAAGTTTTTTACATCGTCGCCATTACCGTTTTCAAAAAGAAATTTCTCCGGCATATAATGACCACTGGGACTTTTTAATTTATTATCTTTTAAAAGTTGTGCAAATTCTTTTACCGTTAAACCATAAAATTTATTCTCGGCACTAAGCCCAAACATTTCTACTTCGCTGTAACCTGCTGCAGCTATTTTTTTAATTACTCCTCTAGGGTCTTTAAAAATTTCATCTCTTACAGAATATAACTGTATGCCTACATTTTTTTGTTTCTTCAACAAGTCTGATGGGTTCATCATTAAGCCTGCAGTTAATAAACCCGATTGTTTTATAAAGTTTCTCCTGGTGTTCATACAGCAATAATATTTATGAGTTAAAAACTAAAGTTACATAAAATAAAAAAGCCGTCCTTAAAAAAGACGGCTTTACCAATATATTTACAAATGTTAGATTCTGAAGTGAGCAAATGCTTTGTTAGCTTCTGCCATACGGTGAGTATCTTCTTTCTTTTTAAAAGCTGCACCTTCGCCTTTACTTGCTGCTACAATTTCGTTAGCTAATTTATCCGACATGCTGCGGCCATTCCTGTCACGGCTGTATTTTACCATCCATTTAATGCTTAAAGATACTTTCCTGTCGGAACGTACTTCGGCAGGAATTTGAAAAGTAGCACCACCAATACGGCGGCTTCTTACTTCTACACCCGGTGTAATGTTACTTAAAGCTTTTTTCCAAACTTCATAACCGTTTTCGCCTGTTTGCTTAGCTACTTTATCTAAAGCATCATAAAAAACTATATAAGCACCACTTTTTTTACCAGCCCACATCAGGTTGTTTACAAAACGGGTTACCAGTTTATCGTTAAACTTTGGATCGGGTGCTAATGGAATCTTTTTCGGTTGTGATTTACGCATTGTTTAATTTTGATTTTAGGCTGAATTTCTTCAAGTATTAAAACTTTACTCAACCGTTTTAAAAATTTGTTTGCTGCCTTTCTCCCCCCCTTTAGGGGATGGGGGCATTATTTTTTAGCTTTTTCTTTTTTAGTTCCGTATTTACTGCGGCTTTGCTTACGGTCTTTTACACCAGCAGTATCAAGGCTGCCACGTACAATATGATAACGTACACCCGGTAAATCTTTTACCCTTCCGCCACGTATCAATACAATACTGTGCTCCTGTAAATTGTGTCCTTCACCCGGTATATAGGCAATAACTTCAATTTTATTGGTTAAACGTACTTTGGCTACTTTACGCAAAGCAGAGTTTGGTTTTTTTGGAGTTGTAGTATATACTCTTGTACATACACCACGGCGTTGCGGACAACTGTCTAAAGCCCTTGATTTACTCTTGGCTTTAATAATTTGTCTTCCTTTTCTTACTAACTGTTGAATTGTAGGCATTATTATCCTTTTATTTTTCGGACGGCAAAGGTAGGGGAAAGTTTTAGATTTTAGATTTTAGATGTCAGATTTTTTTACCCTGCTTAAAAAAAATATTTTTTTAAGGTTAAAATTGAAAAATAACCCAAAAAAATGCATTTACAAACAGGACTTTTACCACGGTGTTTAAATGTAAATCTAAAATTGGCAATCTGAAATCCTAAATCCGGTACATCCAGCCATGAGTATCGGCCTCAATGCCATATTTTATAGCATCCATCCTCTTTTTAACCTCTGGTGCAGCAACCCATTTTTCCACATCAAAATTCATGATATAATCTTTGTATTTCAACTCTTTTATAAAAGAAATGGTTGCAGCGGTTCCGGTGCCAAACACGTCGTGTAAAGTGCCATTTTTGTGGGCTTCAATTATTTCATTTATACTAATGGGCCTTTCTTCTACAGTATAACCCATCTCTTTAAGTAATATAATAACACTATCCCTGGTAACACCGGCTAAAATTGTGCCTGCATCAAGATTAGGCGTTACCGCTGTTTTTCCAATTATAAAAAACACATTCATAGTGCCGCACTCCTGTACATATTTATGCTCCAGTGCATCAACCCACAAAACCTGGTCGTAGCCCTGCTTGCGTGCCTGAGCAGTGGGGTACATAGCGGCGCCGTAATTGCCTGCAGCTTTTGCATAACCAATACCACCGGGCACTGCCCTTACAAATTTTTCCTCTACATTAATTTTCATTGGCGCTGCATAATACGGGCCGGTTGGGCTTAGTATAACAATGAATTTATATTTTTCACTCGGTCTTACACCAATCATTTCATCGCTGCTGAACATAAATGGGCGAATGTATAGGGAATGTTCTTTTTTCTCCGGTATCCAACTTTTATCAATATCAATAAGCATACGCATACCTTCCATAAAAATTTCTTCGGGCACTTGTGGCATTTCCATTCTTTCGGCAGAAATATTAAAACGTTTAAAATTATCGTAAGGCCGGAATATAAAAGCTTCGCCATCGGCATTTTTATAGGCTTTTATACCTTCAAAAATAGCCTGGCCATAATGCAATGCTGCCAAACTGGGGGCAAGCAATAAAGGCTGATAAGGTTTTTTTTCTACATTTTTCCATTCACCATCTTCATAATCGGCTTCAAGCATGTGATCGGTAAAATATTTTCCAAAGGGAATATT
>NZ_JANMUN010000151.1:0-35939 GCF_031391665.1 Ferruginibacter sp. | reverse complement strand
GTATTGCGTCGGGCTGTTTGGTTACAGAAGTTTTATTGGTGTAAGTAAAAGATGGTTTACCAACAGCACCTCTTTTTGTTGTAATAACCACCACGCCGCTTGCAGCACGTGAACCCCATATTGCTGTTGCAGCCGCATCTTTTAAAATGGTAATATCACGTATATCGGTAGGTGCAATATTTAATAAGCTTGCATAACCCAGTTCATCCGCTGCGCCAAAATTAAAATCAGATGGTATTGCTGTTTCGTAAGGCATACCATCAACCACAATTAACGGATCGTTAGATGAATTGATAGAAGATGTTCCCCTTATGCGTATTTGCATGCCAGCACCCGGATCGCCTGAATTGGCAGTGATATCAACACCGGGTAACCTGCCCTGTAATGCCTGGTCAATTGATGCAGCCTGCATTTCTTCAAGCTCTTTAGCGGCTATGTGTGACTGTGCGGTTGTTAACTCCCTTTCCGGAATGGACACATTGCCGTTATCAATTTTTCTTTGTGATACTACTACCACATCACCTAAATCCCTGCTGTTACTTTCCATGGTTATATTAAAAGTAACACGGGTGTTTACCGATACAACCTGCGAACGGAAACTGATATGGCTTATGGACAATTTATTTTTTGTACTGGAAAGCTTTATTACAAAATTTCCTTCCACATCTGTTTTTACCGCATGAATAGTTCTGCCATCTGCATCAACTTCTGCAACAGTTACATGATCGATGGGCTGTTTGTTCGTGCCCGTAATTTTCCCCTGCACTGTTGTAGTTTGTGCAAATACTGCATTGGCAAACAGTATTGCAAACAACAGAAAACTGATTTTCGTAATTACTACTTTCATTATACAATTACTTTTATGTGCTTAACTTACAAAGAAGGTTATAGCTTTTAAAATTGAATTCCTTTTTTCTACTTAATATTTTAAATAATTATCTACCAGGTGAATTACCGTCCGGTTAGATAAATTATTACTTAGTGCCGTTACTAATCTTGCTTTACGGTTAAACCCATCACCTACTTCAAAAATTCCCCCGGGGTAAAGAATAGAAAATGTTACCGGATCACCTGCTGCATTTCTTAATAAAGAAGGATAAGAGCCAATATCAATTCCATTAGCAATTACAGTTCTTTTATCAAGTATATGATACAAAATAAATTTTTCTACTAAAACTTTATCAGCAGTTAATGTGGGTGTAAAGTTGGGCACGCCTGCTGTACCGGGTAATAAACCTGCATTAATGGCCTGTATCATTGCAGCTTTGTTAGGAATAAAAAATGTATAAAACGAACCTGCAGCCAATCCTGTAATTTCAAAAGTAGTGGTATTGTATAAGGTGGAATTCTTTAAATAATTCCAGAAATAATTAAACTCCGATGCTGCAGGCGTTCCTAAAATTTCTATGTTTTTTGAAATGGGCAGATAAGGAAAATACATTAAGTCGTTTAAATAAACCACCTGGCCGTTTAATGCTTTTCTAACGCTGTCGATAGTAATACTTACATTACGTTCTATACTGCCTGCAGTAAATACACTGTTGCCATCGTACTTTATAAATTCGTTACCAAATGTGCCGATGATTCCTCTAAAACCTGTTGTGCCAATATTATCCAGTTCGTTATTGGGTGTTTCTACAACACAACTGTTGAGCATCCGCAATAAATTAAGCCTGTTACTGTCATTTTCTATAACAGCTCCGGCGGTATTTTTAAATCCCCAGCCATTAGAGCCGGAGTTATAACTGTACCCCTTGGCCGCCAGCAATGCATCCGACATCATAAACAAAGTATATTTTACTGATGGATTAGTGATGATGCCTTTTAATTCCATATCCAGCAGCCTCGTCATTAATGTATAACGTGGATTTAAATACGCCTTACCATAAACTGTAGCAAACACATTGGGTTCATTTACTTTTTTGGTGCCATAAAAAAATCCGTTACTTAAAATTTTCTTATCTACTATATCATTTGCTGCACTCATTTTAGCGGCCTCTCCTAAAAAATTAAATGTATTGCTAAACCTGCTTGGCCATACTGTTGACTGCCACATATGTGCATTTAATAAATCGGCTATAATTGACAACGGCAAAGCATTTAAACTTGTGTATTGCTGTAATACAACGTTGTTAATGTATTTATTTAACGAATCGTTAGTGGGTGCAAACATTGTCCACCCGTCTCTTTGCCCATCGTTATCCTGCAGTTTAAAATAGTTTTCGTTGTTGGGAGAAAAGGCCAGTAAATTAGAATATACTTTTACCGATACATCATCAGTAACGCCATTTAAAACCTGGTACCTTCTTGTGGCTTCAGTATTTTTTACAAACAGCACCATAAACCTTTCTAAAATACTTCTAAAAACACTGTACTCGGGTTTGTTGCGTAAGTATTGGTCAATACTTTTTGCAGGCGTAACTACTTTATCAATAATATGAATTACACCATTTTCTGCCGGAACATCTTTTTGTGTAACTTTTGCGTTGGCTACATTAAAACCAGAGAAGGTTGAGCCCGGATAAAAATAAGTATAATCAGTTTGCGATAAACCCTGCGCCGCTAAATACTCACTGGTAAAAGAAGGAATGTATTTGTTACCGTTATCTGCAAATACATAATAACTGTTGGTTGTACCATTATTATTTCTGTTAGAAGGAATAGCTTTTAATGCAAGGCCTGCAGCTGTTGTATCGCTGTAAAATCCTGTGTAATATGCAGTGCGTCTTTTAAATGCAACATTAGGCACCCATCCAAGATTCGATTGAAAGTCATCGATCCTGTCTTTTTCAAAACCATTAAAAACTAAAAGATACTGTACCACCATTTGAGCAGTTGTGGAATCTACATCGGCTACGGTATTAAAACCACGGCCTTTAATAAACGCAGCAAATTCGGTATCGGCAGTAAATGCAGAATCAGTAGGTGCAAAAATTGTCCAGTAACCAGCTGCGGCTAATGTTGACTTGTAGCCTGCCTTATCAATAAGAGAAACAAAATTTGTAAACTTGCCTTTATCTACCAATTGTTTGTAAATGGGATCGGCAAGGTTTGCCGGTCGCTCATAATACTCATCAAATTTCTTTTTACAAGAAGTAGTAAATAATGCAGCCAATAGAACTACGGCTGCTAACTGATAAATTTTTTTGTGCATATAAATTCCTGCTTTGAAATAAATAATTTAATATTTATACTATTATACTGCTATACAAAAAAATCACCTTACACTATTACAAATAAATCCTGATGAATTTTGAAATTACAAAACCAATGAACAGGTTTTGTGTGTGAGTAAGAAGGTATATTTTTTCTCATATAGCAGTGAGTATCGTTATCGAATTAAAAAAGTTTTAATTCGGAATTGTTGTATTTAGCTTTGGTTTTTAGTAATTACAGCAACAATTATTTTAGCCATAATTAACTATGCTGTTTTACGTGTACAAATTCAGTTTTTATTGATTAATGACTATCCTGTGGCATCCTGTAAAATGGCTTTAAAGAAAGCATTATCCACATTTCTGCAAAAAAAGAATTTTGTATAAAGGAGGTAAATTAGGAGACAACGAAAACAGTCATTGTTTTTGGGCCATGTGCACCCAATACCAATGATTGTTCTATATCTGCGGTTTTTGAAGGGCCTGCAATAAAAACTCCAATACCGTATTGGGTTTCTCCAATCAAATTATAAGCTTCCTGCATATTATTTAGCAAATCATTTTTTTGTAATACAACAGCAAGGTGCTCACAAATAAATGGCAATGCTCTTATCTTAATTTCATCACCTGTAAGCCAAACCGAACCATTTTCTGCAACACCAAATCGTACCGCTACAATGGCAACTTCTATATTTTCTAAAGTGTGGGGATCTAAATTTTCATCAAGTGCTTTAAATTCCTGTAATTGAGGCAGCGTTGTTATATAATTTTGATTACTGCTAAAATTAGTTTTCACATATTCAATAATTTCATTTGTGCTTTTTATTTCTACAACAGTTCCTCCAATTGCTGTAAGCACTGTTGAAAATTGTAAAAATTTATCGTTGTATGTTATGGCGTTAACACTTGCTAAATCCGGCAATTGCTGCAATGCCGGTTGATTATTTTTTACTGCCACTAATATTTTTTCCCTGCTGCTCATTTTCTATTTTTTTTATACCAGTCTGTAAAAGATTGTTTTGGTGGTGCCGGCAAGTCACGTTGCTTATACCAGGGGTTAAATTTATTGTTTACAAAAAAGGGTAAATACTTCATAACCCACCGCCCTGCTTTACCGGCAATGTTGAAAACTTTTGGTCTTGATAATGTTGCAGCCATCGCTTTCATCGCAACAGTTTTTGCTTTTGGAGAAAAGCCTTCTTCAGTAATTACCTGCCGCCATTTGTACAATTGATTATGTATATCAATTTTTACCGGACAAACATTGCTGCAGCTTCCACAAAGTGTAGAGGCAAAAGGTAAGTCTGCATATTTTTTCATATCTAAATTCGGCGCCAGTATAGCGCCAATTGGCCCGGCAATAGCCGTGTGGTAACTGTGGCCACCACTTCTGCGGTACACCGGGCAGGTATTAAAACATGCTGCACATCTAATACATTTTAAGGAGCTTCTAAAATCCTCTCTTCCTAACTGAACCGTTCTTCCGTTATCAACCAAAATAATATGCAACTGCTGGTTGCCGTTAGGTTTTTTAAAATGGCTGCTGTATGTCGTTATCGGCTGACCTGTTGCACTCCTTGCCAGCAATCTTAAAAAAATTCCTAAATGTTTTCTTTGCGGAATAATTTTTTCTATACCCATGCAGGCAATATGTACATCGGCTAAATGTGCACCCATATCTGCATTACCTTCGTTGGTACACACTACGAATTCGCCGGTTTCTGCAACTGCAAAATTTACACCAGTGATGGCAATTTTCCTGGTTAAAAATTTTTCTCTTAAATGTATTCTTGCTGCGTTGGTTAAAAATTGCGGATCGGCATTTCCTTTCGGTGTATTTAAATGCTGATGAAACAACTCTCCTATCTCTTCTTTTTTCCAATGAATGCAGGGCAACACTATATGGCTGGGATGTTCCCCCGCTAATTGTACAATGCGTTCGCCCAAATCAGTATCAATAACATCAATATTATACTGTGCTAAATATTCATTAAGGCCACACTCCTCCGTTAGCATCGATTTACTTTTTACAATCTGGCTAACTTTATGTTGTTGTAAAATAGAATGTACAATTTCGTTATGCTCTTTTGCATCGGAAGCCCAATGTATTATCATTCCATTTGCAGTTGCCCTTTCTTCAAATTCTAATAAATAATTATGCAAATTGCTAAGCACATTATTTTTTATTGCCGAAGCAGTTTCTCTCAGCTCCTCCCATTCAGGAATGGTCCATGCGGCTTTATCTCTTTTCTGCCGTATCCACCATAAAGTTTCATCATGCCAGTCCACACGATTTTCATCTTTATTAAATGCAGCAGCTAACTCCGGATGTTTGACATTTGTAACCGACATAAAATTATTTTTTTGCCTGCCCCGATTTTTTCGGGGAAGCTAGCATTTAATCTTTACTAATCTATATTGGCGTCGTCCCGATGCATCGGGATACAGTAAATCTTTATTGAGCTTTAATTATGTTTTGCAAAAGCACCTGCCGTCCCTACGGGACGTGAAAGCATGTAATTTATTTTGCTACCCACCTTATGCTCCTAAGGAGCAAAAATGCATACCTTGTCCTTTATTTTTTTCGACATTGAACAATGAACATTGAACATTCAACCAATTAGCCAATCAACTATTCAGTATCTCCGCAATATGCTTCACCAGAATATTACTTTTCCTTCTTTTTAAAATACCTTCCAAATGCATAAGGCAACTCATATCGCCTCCGGTAATTACCTGTACATTATTTTTTTCATGATCGGTCACTCTGTCTTTACCCATCTTTACACTTACTGCTTCTTCCACTACGCAAAACGTTCCGCCAAAACCACAGCACTCATCTGTACGGTTTAGTTTTATCAATTCCAACCCCTTTACTTTTTGTAATAAAAAATCTCCTTTACTAAATGGCGCTGCCACCAGCTCACTCATTTGTGCGGTGTGCAAACCTCTTTGCCCGTGGCAGCTCTGGTGTACACCAACTCTGTAAGGAAAGGTGGCATTTATATTTTCCACTTTTAAAATATCCACCAAAAATTCGGTTAACTCAAAAACTTTATGTTGAATTGCAGTGGAAGCTATTTCATTTTTATTGCTGTGCAAATGATCTTTAATGTGCAGCGTACAACTTCCCGAAGGACAAACTACATAATCATACCCGGCAAAATTTTCAGTAAATAATTCATTGCAGGGTTGTGCTAATTTTTCATAACCGGAGTTTGCCATTGGTTGTCCGCAACAGGTTTGATTTAAAGGATAGTTCACTTTACAATTAAACTTTTCCAGCAATTCTAATGTGGCAATAGCCACTTGCGGATAAAACTGGTTTACATAACAGGGTATAAATAATCCAACATTCATCACACTAAACTTGGTTTTGCATAAAATTTTAAATCAATAATATCGCCGGGCAAAGGTTTGCTGTTCCAGTGCTGGTGAATGGCCAATGCTGCGCCAACCGCAGTGGCTTGTGCAACACTGGCAGCATACACTTCCATTGTTGGAAAAGCCTCTGCAAGCAAATGCATGTAAATCGAATTTTTACTAAAGCCGCCATCAACAAAAATGCGGTTTACATTATTGTCTTGTATTACCAGTTTGGTAGAAGCCAGTTGCTGCCACATTATATCAAGTATTAACTGGTGATAAGCCACTTCATAATTTCTATACTCCCCTAAATTTCTTTCTGCAAATCTTATTACCGGTGCTGCCGCATTTTTTTTAGCAAGCGATACTATAATTTTTTCATCGTACTCCACTTTTTTATAATTATCCTGTGGCATATTAAAATATTGTGCTAATCTTTTTGTTTCAATCTCATGCTCGTTACCGGCGAATAAACGACTGGCTTTTACCGGCTCGCCTTTGTAACTCATATAACACAAACAATCCTGCCGCAATTCACTTTCGGTTAACGGATGTTTATTAAATGGGTTTAAAGTTATACACCAGGTGCCGGTAGAAATTAAAATAAACGGTTCGGTAAAGCAAGCTAAATAAGGAATTAATGCAGCGGAAGAATCATGCAGACCGATGCCCACTTTAAAATCTTTCCAAAAAGCCCTGGCATCCACCACATTTGCTGATGAAAAAATTGGTGCTAATTTTTCTTCTATTCCTTCACGCAATACCCATTCGTGATAATTGTTTTGTGGAAAATTCCACAGATTGGTATGGCAACCAATACTGGTAATATCACTGTAAGGCTGTGCCGTAATTAAAAAACTTAAATATTGCGGAAGATGTAAGGAGTATTTTATTTTTTCAAATATTTCAGGATGTTTATTTTTTAACCAATATAATTGCATCCCCGAATTTAAATTGCCCAGTACCGGTGAAGCGGTAATCATTGAAACAGTAATTCCTCCACCATAATCTTCGTAAAATTTTTTCTTTAACTCTTCCGGAAATGGTTTTAGATAATTATATAAAGGGGCTACAGGTTTTCCATCAGCATCAATATGAACAAAACTTGCGCCGTAGGCAGAAAAATTTAATGCCTTAATTTCAAATTCTTTTAAATCCATTAATTCTTTTAACGAATTCCTTCCCCATTCGGTAAGTGCTTCTAAATTTTCGCAGGGGTCGCCGTCTTCATCCATTGTTTCGGTAAACTGCAAAGTTTTTTCAAACACAATGCGGTAATGTTCATCAAACAAAAATAATTTCTTATTGGTTTTACCAACATCAAATATTGCTATAACGGGAGTTGTGTTCATTGTTGTGAATGGTCAAGGGTGAATGGTCAAGGGTGAATGGTCAAGGGTGAATGGTGAATTGTAAATTATTAATTGGCAATGGGCAATGGTGACAGACTCTACACTTAAAACAATATTGACCATTCACTATTCACCACTCACCATTCACCTTACAAACCTGTTGCCATTGTATTCGTTCCTCTATCTTTAATTAATTGTACTCTTATTTTTTCATTTCTAAAAAATGATAAGGGATCTAAAGCTGCACCTGCTCTTAATCTTGCTTCGGCAACAATAGAACGCACATCGGTACGGAAAGTATTTTGTAAAATTTCCTGCGCTGCCACCACATCATTATTTTGTTGTGCTTCATTTAATTTTTTTCTATCAACCAATAATGCATGAGTATATGCAATCATTATCGCTTCCACCGATTGCAATAAATCTTCCAATGGATCTTTTACATTATGGCTTGCATCAATCATCCAGCCTAAATCAGTTGCATGGTTCATACCTTTGGCATCCATACCTTCTACCAGTTCGTTAAAAATTAAAAACAGCTGATAAGGTTTCATACTGCCTACGGTTAAATCATCATCGCCATACTTGCTGTCGTTAAAATGAAAGCCGCCCAGCTTTCCTTCCATCAGCAGTAAAGATACTATTTGCTCAATGTTGGCATTGGGTAAATGATGTCCTAAATCAACCAATGTGTAAGCTTTTTTACCCAGTTTATTGGCGTACAATAAAGATTGTCCCCAATCTCCCACTGCCATCGAATAAAAATTGGGTTCGTACGCTTTGTACTCTACAAACATTTTCCAGTCGGCAGGTAAGGCTGCATAAATTTCATGTAAACTTTCTAAAGTATTTTCAAATGATCTTCTAAAATTTAATTGCCCTGGAAAACAACTGCCATCAGCAATCCAAACAGTTAATGATTTTGAATCTAATGCAACGCCATGTTTTATTACATCAATATTATGTTCGATTGCCTGTTTGCGTACCGCTTTATCTACATGCTGCAGCGAACCAAATTTGTAACTCTCTTTTTGGTTGGGTTGATTTTGAAAAGTGTTGGAATTAACTGCATCAAACAACAAACCATGTTGTGCTGCTAATTTTTTTGTGGCATTTGCATCTGTCGGAATGTCCCACGGAATATGTAATGATATAGCGCCGCTTGAATTATTTAATGCATGCAGCAAACCCACATCTTCAATTTTTTCTTCTAAACTACCGGGCTCGCCTGCTCCGGGGAAGCGCCCAAACCTTGTACCGCCTGTACCCAATGCCCAACTTGGTATAGCTACCTGGAAAGCCATTAATTTTTTTATAATTTCCTCTGTGTTTGAAATGCCTCCGGCTGTAAAATTAAATTTCCGTTGGTGTTCTGAGAGTGCCTTACCGTTACTATCTGCAATCAGTTTTTTATCTAATAACATATCTAAATTTTTATTTGCCTCTATCCCCTAAAGGGATAAAAGCGAATGAATACAAAATAAATCATAATCTCCTCAATTTCCCCCTTTAGGGGATAGGGGCTTAAGGCATATAAAAAACTTCTTCCAAAGGAATACTTACCGGTGAATTATCAGGATTGCTGTCCATAATATCTCCCATATACTTCCACCATTTTTGCATTACTTGATGTGAAGGTAAATCATTAAGCAGCGCCGGGTCTTCGGCCTTTAGTACACCAAATAAACTATTAGTTGTTTCATCTAAAAAAATGGAGTATTCGCTGATGCCTGTTTCTTTTAACAACAAAACTAACTCCGGCCAAATTTCATCGTGGCGTTTTTTATATTCTTCTTTTTTATTTGCAAACAATTGCATTTTAAATGCTACTCTGTGCCCCCTAAATTCTCCGCCAGCTGGCGGAGGACTTTGAGTCTCTGCATTTTCAGAGTTTTTTTCATCACTCATACAAAAGATTTATATTGAAGTTGTGTTGTAAAAAAATAGAGGCTGACAGATTAGAAAATCATCAACCTTTTTTGATTGCTTATTACTATATAAAAACTATCTTAAAAATGCCATGGCAACTCCGCCATCAACATTCAATACATTACCTGTTGATTTATTTAATAATCCTCCCACTAATGCAAAACATGCATTGGCAATATCTTCTGGTAAAATGGCTTCGTTCAATAAAGTGCGTTTAGCATAGTAAGCCGGTAATTCTTCTACTGTAATACCATAAGCTTTTGCCCTTCCTTCGGCCCAGCCACCTGCCCAAATATTACTGTCGGCAATTACGGCATCGGGGTTAACGGTATTTACACGAATTTTATCTGCCCCCACTTCGGCAGCCATTAACCTGGTTAAATGCGCCTGTGCTGCTTTTGCAGAACCATAGCCGGCGTTGTTTGGCCCTGCTACCACTGCATTTTTTGAAACAATGTTTACAATATCGCCGCCAATATTTTGCTTACGCATAACGCCAATGCCTGCCTGCGAAACTAAAAATTGCCCCTTTACTAAAATATCATACAATTTATCCCAATCGGCAATAGTATGATCGGCAATTGGTTTGGAAGTACTAATACCAGCATTGTTTACAATAATATCCACACCACCGAAAGCGAGTGCTGCACTTTCCATTGCCTGAGTAATCGTATCTATATTTGTTACATCCAGTGTTACAGCCGCAGCATTATCCTTTCCAAATAATTTTTGAAATTCATCTGTTGCGGTTTGCAACCTTTCCTCGTTAATATCATTGATGATAACACAAGCCCCTTCTTCTGCAAATTTTTTGGCGATGGCTTTTCCAATTCCTCCTGCACTTCCAGTAACCAATGCAATCCGGCCACTTAAAGGTTTTGCCTTTGGCATGCGCTGCAGTTTTGCTTCTTCCAACAACCAGTATTCAATATTAAAAGCTTCCTGCCTTGGTAAAGAAGTGTACTCAGAAATAGCTTCTGCACCTTTCATCACATTAATAGCGTTGATATAAAACTCTGCGGCTACCCGTGCTGTTTGTTTATCTTTTGCAAAAGTAAATAACCCTACGCCGGGGTATAAAATAACCACCGGATTAGCATCTCTTATAGCAGGACTGTTAGCATGTTTACAGGTATTGTAATAATCGGCATACATTTTTCGGTATGCTTCAAACTCTGGTTGCAGTTTTTCTTTTATTGCAGCAACATTATTTAAATCTTCTGTTGCACTTAATGGCAATACCAACGGACTAATTTTTGTACGCAAAAAATGATCGGGGCAACTGGTACCCAATGGTGCCAATCTTGCAAGATCATTAGAGTTAATAAATTCTAATGCCCTGTCATCATCAGTAAAATGGCCAATCATTTTTGTTTGAGAAGAACAAAATCCTCTTAACACGGGAGCCAATGCAGCAGCCTGTTTCGATCTTTCTTCTTTTGCCAGGGATTGAATTTTAGCACTGCCAAATACCGGCCCTTTTTTTCCATAATTATCATTTAAATAATCTGCACAGCGTTCAATTACTTCTAAAGTGTTTACATAACTTTCGTAAGCGGTATCGCCCCAGGTAAATAAACCGTGAGAGCCTAACATAATTCCTCTTATACCGGGGTTTTCATCAAGGCATTGTTTTAACTGTAAGCCCAAATCAAATCCAGGTTTTTGCCATTCTACCCATCCTATTGTACCGCTGAATAATTCCTGTGTAATTTTTTTACCATCTTTTGCAGCAGCGATGGCAATGGCTGCATCGGGATGTAAATGGTCTATATGTTTAAAGGGAAGAAAGCCATGCAAAGCCGTATCAATGGATGGTGCTTTTGATGCCAGATCGTAAATGCAATGATTAAATAACTCCACCATTTCATCTTCGTGTGCCAGGCCACGGTATACATTTTTTAAACTGCGTAAACGATCTACATATAAAGCTGCCAGTCCACTTTTTTTCAACGTGCCAATATCGCCACCGCTTCCTTTTACCCACATCACTTCATTTTCCTCGCCTGTTAATGGATTTTTTGCCATTGCCTTACAGGAAGTATTGCCGCCGCCGTAATTGGTAAGGCGCAAATCGGCTCCTAAAAGATTGGAGCGGTATATTAATAATGCTACTTCATCACCGGCCATGGTTGCGGCCTTAGCTTCGTCCCACAGGTAGCTTACGTTTTTAAATTGTGCTGTTTGTACCGACATATGTTATAACTTTTTCGTTTTCTTTTTTCAATTTTTCATGCAGGTAATTACCATATCCAACAGTAAGAACTGAAAGAATAATTGTTGCAATACCAATAACAATTGTTGTTTTTGTTTTTTTAGTAACCCCTTTCCATTCCTTTAAAACTATGCCCCACATATTGGCTACTAAAATTATAAAAGACATGTGTAAGATCCAAGAGCTTGCGCCGTTACCCATTTTACTTTCTCCCATACCATAAAAGAAAAATTGCAAAAACCACATTGTTCCGCCTAAAGCACAAAGCAAATAATTTTTTATTAAAGGAGATTTGTTATTGGTGTAATCACCAAAAGATTTATTACGGGCATTTAAAATCATACACCAGATAAAATTGGTGGTTAATCCGCCCCAGAGTATTACTACAAAAATTACATTATTCTTAAATAAAAATTCTCCAGTTTCTGCAGGATTAGCTGCTTTCCAAATTTCATTAGCAGTAGCTCCCATGGTGCTTCCGGCTTCAATACCAAAACTAAAACAGGCGCTGAGTACACCCGATATTATTGCAAGAATTAAACCTTTGGTCAGTTTAAATTCGCTGCCTGCAGCATCAACACCCGTACTACCTAAATCTTTATCTTTCATTCCCCCGGCTTTACCACAAATTACAATACCAATTATGCAAAGTACTAAACCTGCCATTACCATTAAGCCCCATGATGTACCAAACAAATCTGCGATAGTATCTTTCCCTGTTTTAGGATTAAAATAATAATATACCGATGGCACTATTGCACCAAAGAAAGAACATAAACCTAAAATTATTGAACTGCCTAATGATACACCAAGATATCGTACACCAAGGCCGTAAGTTAGACCGCCAATGCCCCATAATAAACCCATTAAATAGGTAGAACCGAGTACAGTTGAGGAAGAGGATTTAATGATATCCATAAATCCGGGAATGGTAAGATATGCTGCAAGAGGCGGAACAACTAACCAGGAAAACAATCCGCCAACAATCCAAAAACTTTCCCAACTCCAGCCTTTTACTTTTTTATAAGGCATGTAAAAACTGCCCGATGCAAACCCACCAATGAAGTGAAATAAAACTCCCAAAATAATTCCCATACAGATCGTTTTTTTAAATATAGCTAAGCAATTACAATGTAAAATAAATTGAAATGCTTTGCGCTGCATCATGTACTATCATGCATTTAAATAAAACGACTATTTTTGTTTAACTTTCAGCTAAAATTATATTGAACACTACTGACGATGCTATCTCCCTTTAATAAACTTATTTATATAGACGAATTTTCGGCCACACCTAAATACCAGCAGCTGGCTAATTGCATTATTAAAGCAATTGAAACACAAAAATTGCAGCTTGATGACGTGTTGCCTTCCATTAACGAATTAAGTTTTGAATTTGAAATATCCCGTGACACTGCCGAAAAAGGCTACCGTTATTTAAAAAAGAGTGGCATAATTGGATCGGTGCCGGGCAAAGGCTACTATATAAAGAATGTTGATGTTGGACAGAAAATAAAAATATTTCTAATGTTCAACAAACTGAGTGCCCACAAAAAAATTATTTACGATGCTTTTGTAAGCACATTGGGAGATTCTGCTGCAATTGATTTTTATATTTACAACAATAACTTTTCTTTATTTAAAAGTTTATTGCTGAATAATAAAGAAGACTATAATTATTATGTAATCATTCCGCATTTTATGGAAGGCAGTGAAAATGCTTATAAAATTTTAAACAATATCCCTAAAGAAAAATTAATTTTATTAGATAAACTGGTACCGGGAGTAACCGGTAATTACGGTGCCATTTACGAAAACTTTGATAAAGATATTTACATTGCACTGGAACAGGCCTTACCCAATTTAAGCAAGTATCATACACTTAATATTATTTTACCGGAATACACTTATCATCCGGGAGAAATTACAACCGGCTTTGCAAAATTTTGCCAGGAGTATGCTTTCAATCATAAAATTGTACACGACATCAGCAAGGAAGAAATTAATAAAGGTGAAGTGTATATTAATTTAATGGAAGACGACCTGGTACTGCTGATTGAAAAAATCTTAAATAAAAAATTGAAGATCGGTAAAGACGTAGGCGTAATTTCTTATAATGAAACAGCATTGAAAAAAATTATCTTAAATGGCATTACCACTATCTCTACCGATTTTCAGATGATGGGAGAAAAAGCAGCCGAACTTATTTTAAATAAATCGGTGGAGCATATTGAAGCAAGGTTTTATTTAACGCTGCGGAATTCTTTGTAGGGGAAGGATAACACGAATTATGAAGGCACTAATTAGACGAATTATTTTATAAGAAAGGGGGGTTCAATTTTGAAACCCCCTAGTATTTTATTAGTGTTCATTAGTGTAATTCGTGGCGGCCTTTACAAATCAGTGATTGGCTTATACTTTGGCACCAATGTTTTCATTACTATCCAGGCAATTAAATACGCTACCGCACAAATAGCAAACATGATGGCATAAGAGGTAGACATTTCAGCCGCTACCAATGGCTTTTGCAACTGCAGTAATTTTTCAAACATACCAGTATTAATTGATTGAAGTTGTTCAGTAACTTCTTTTGGTAAATTTCTTAAATCAACTTTATTAAGGTCAATAGTTTCTCCTTTTTTATTAACCAGGTTAAGCGATTGTAATTTGCTTACATAATCTCCCAAACCGGCTGCTTTTGCATCTATCCACGATTTTGCAATGCCTGCATATTTATAAGAATCAAAAAGCCAGCCTCCCAATTTTGATGTTACCACACCACCAATACCACCGGCCATACCACCAATACCTACTACTGATGCAATTGCTTTTTTAGGAAACATATCAGACACTGTAGTAAAAATATTTGCACTCCATGCCTGATGTGCCGATGCACCAATGCCAATTAAAAGTACCGGCACCCAGTAGCTTATATATCCTAATGGTTGTGCCAATAAAATTACTAAAGGAAAAAATGCAATCAATAACATCGCTTTCATTCTTCCATCATAAGCGGTATAACCTTTCTTTATAAAATATACAGGAAACCAGCCACCCACAATACTGCCAATCATGGCAATGGTATATAATGTTGCCAATGGCAGCATTACTGCTTTATCTACTATACCATATTGTACTTTTAAAAATGCAGGCAGCCAGAAAAGAAAAAACCACCACACGCCATCCGTCATAAATTTTCCAAAGGCAAATGCCCATGTTTGTTTATAGCCCAATAATTTTACCCAGGATACTTTGTTATCTGTTTCAGCAGTTGTTGCTGCAATTTCTTCTTCGCCAGATTTAATATAAGCCAACTCGGCAGCAGATAATCTTTTTTGCTTTTCGGGTTTTTCATAATATAACAGCCAAAAAATCAGCCATACAAAACCTACTAAACCCATTATTATAAAAGCCCATTCCCAACCCCAGTTTTTCTGAATCCATGGAACAGTTAGAGGCGCAAGTATAGCTCCGATATTTGAGCCGGAATTAAAAATACCGGTAGCAAATGATCTTTCTTTTTTTGGAAAATATTCCGCAGTGGCTTTAATAGCTGCCGGAAAATTTCCTGCTTCGCCAAATGCAAGCACCGCCCTGCTGAACATAAAACCTAAAACCGAAATAGAAAAACCTGCAATACCAAACCAACCTAACACAACTGAAATACTCTCACCAATTGGAATAGCGGCGGCATGAATAATTGCAGCGAGAGACCATATAACAATGGCCCATGCATAACCTCTTTTGGTGCCAAGTTTATCAATTATTCTTCCGGCAAATAACATAGAGAGTGCATAGCCAAATTGAAAAACAGAAGTTATATTGGCATAGTCGGAGTTAGACCAGTTAAACATATCCGAACCCGATAAATACGGTTGCAATAAACTCAGCACCTGCCTGTCTAAATAATTTACAGTAGTTGCAAAAAATAACAAGCCGCAAATCGTCCAGCGGTACTTACCAATTTTTTCATTCATATAGCTGTATTGAATATTTTTTTGTAAAGCTGAGCTTGCCCCAATTATTTCGGAGAGCTTGTCGAGACCTTACCGAAGAATTATTTTTTACACTCCTTAATTATCGCCATTACTTTTTTAGTTTCTTCAATAAGTAAATCGTATTGTTTGTTAGCCATTACTTCTTTACTTACTAGTTTACTGCCCATACCTACAGCGCACACACCGGCTTTAAACCAGCCTTCAATGTTTTCTTTACTGGTATCTACTCCGCCGGTAGGCATAAACAATAAGTTAGGAAACAATTCTTTTACCGCACTCATAAATGCCATTCCAATAATATTACCCGGAAAAAGCTTTACCATTTTTGCCCCTAAATTTTCGGCAGCAATAATTTCAGTAGGCGTCATACAGCCCGGCACCCAAAGCATATTATTGGCATCTGCAACTTTCGCCACACTTTCTACAAGGCCCGGGCAAATGATATAATCGCAACCGGCATCAATAAAAGTTTGCGCCATTTCGCCATTCTTAATAGTGCCAACTCCCAAATACATATCTTTCAATTCGGTTTCGCAAACCGCTTTCATAGCTTTAAAATTTGCTAAAGCCGCTTCGCCCCTATTGGTATATTCAACAGTGCGTACACCGGCAGTGTATAAAGCTTTCAGCAACTCAATACTGGTTTGGGTATCTTTATTAAAATAGAGTGGTAACATTCCCTGTTGCGGAATTAGTTGCAGCAGTACATCTTTCTTCATATTGCTTATGGTTTTATCGTTCAACAATATTATTTTAATTTAAGCACAAGCACATAAATAATTACGCAAACGTTTCCGTAAATTTAGTTATAATTAAAATAGTATTCCTTGTTCATTAAACAATTAATAATCATCTTTGAGGCCAAAATTTATCTTTCATCAGAATTAATATTTAACGATGCTAAAAAAAGTTGTTACTCTCGGAGAGATTATGTTGCGTTTATCTACTCCCGATTTTAAACGTTTTGTACAAGCCGATTCATTCGATGTTACCTATGGCGGTGGCGAAGCAAATGTTGCCGCTGCAATTTGTAACTATGGCGAAAATGGAACTTTTGTAACCAAAGTACCCAACAATCCCATCGGGCAATCTGCAATAAATCATTTGCGCCGTTATGGTGTGGATACACAATATATTGCCCGTGGTGGCGACAGGCTGGGTATTTATTTTTTAGAAACCGGTGCAAGTATGAGAGCATCGCAGGTAGTGTACGACAGGGCCGGCGCTTCCATTGCCGATGTTGACATCAGCGAATTTGATTTTGATAAAATATTAGATGGTGCCGATTGGTTTCATACCACCGGCATAACACCAGCATTAAGTGATAAAGCTGCAGCACTTACCATGGCGGCACTAAAAGCTGCCAAAGCAAAAGGCATTACCACCAGCATCGATTTAAATTACCGTAAAAAATTATGGAGTAAAGAAAAAGCACAACAGGTAATGACGGAATTGTGCCGCTATGTAGATGTATGTATTGGCAACGAAGAAGATGCTGATACCTGCCTTGGTTTTAAAGCCGCACACACCGATGTTACCAAAGGCGAATTAAACCTTGATGGTTTTAAAGATGTATTTAACCAGATGCAGGCAAAATTTAATTTTAAATTTATTGCATCTTCTTTAAGAGAAAGCTACAGTGCCAGTGATAATGGCTGGAGTGCACTGGTGTATGATGGCAAAGCTTTTCATCACACCAAAAAATATAATGTACGCATTGTTGACCGTGTAGGCAGTGGCGACAGTTTTGCCAGCGGTTTAATTTACGGGCTGGTTACCGGCATGAGTACTGCTGATGCTGCTGAGTTTGGTGTTGCAGCAAGTGCATTAAAGCATACCATACCCGGCGATTTAAATCATGCAACATTAAGCGATGTAAAAGAATTGATGAAGGGTGATGGAAGTGGAAGGGTGCAGCGGTAAAGGCAGCCCCTGTCCCCTAAAGGGGAACTTAGGTAGCTACTTTATTTAAATTCATTGTTAGCGTACGATTACAGTTTGTTTCCTTTTTTTGAACCAGGCTGTAAACATAAATTTAACTTCATTGGCGTCGCACTCTTGTAGTTTTAGTTCTTTATTCAACAATTTAAAATCGGTACATTTCATATAACTAAAACGCCGATTATTTTATAACCTTAAAACTAAGTTCCCCTTTAGGGGACAGGGGTATGATCATAGACACATTATCTAACGCATCCAAATACACCAGCCTTCATCCGCTGTTTGCAAAAGCATTTGAGTACATCAACAGTACCGACCTTGCAAATATTGAAATTGGTAAATACGAAATAGCCGACGGTTTAAAAGCTATCTTTTCTGATAAACCAGGCATGTCGGCAGCAGAATCAATTGCCAAGTTTGAATGCCACGATAAAAATATCGACATACAATTTTGTATTAACGGTAAAGAAACCATTGGCTGGAAACCCCGCCATAATTGCACTGCCCCAAAAGGAGACTACAATCCTGAAAAGGATGTAAGCTTTTATAACGATGTACCCGATATGTATTTTCAATTAACCAACGGGCAGTTTGCCATTTTTTTTCCGGAAGATGTGCATGCACCTATGATTGCGGCAGATGAAAATGCGATACGAAAATTGGTAATTAAAGTTGCAATATAGTTTTAAAAGGGCCTTCTAAATGAAGGCTTTTTTTATACATGGCAGTTGCAGTAATGCAAACCATTTTATAAACTGCTTTTTGAAGTTGAAAGAAAAATTCGTTACTTTAATAAGTAAGATTGCCAGGCAATATTCAACATAACAATTGTAAATACAGATGAGTACTCCTCAACACATACCCATAAAAACTTTGCATCTTTTCCCTGTGTTAGATAATCTACTTATTGAACTTTTACAATCTTTAACTGATAAAGAATGGAACGCTGCCACCATTGCAAAACTGTGGACGGTTAAAGATATTGCAGCGCATTTGCTGGATGGAAATTTAAGAACATTATCATCTTCAAGAGATAAATATTTTAGTGAAACACCGCAAAACATGAATAGTTACAATGATCTGGTTGCCTGTTTAAATCAGCTAAACCACAGCTGGACAAATGCTGCAAAAAGATTAAGCCCTCAGGTATTAATAAATCTTTTAGAAATAACCGGCAAACAATATGCTGAGCATTTGAATAGTTTAAATCCCTTTAACCAGGCAATATATTCAGTGGCCTGGGCCGGTGAGGAAGTTTCCCAAAACTGGTTTCATATCGCAAGAGAATACACTGAAAAATTTATTCACCAGCAGCAAATAAGAGACGCAGTGGGTAAAGAAGGAATATTAACTAAGGAATTATTTTCTCCATTTATAATCACCATGATGTATGCGCTGCCTTACACTTATAAAAATATACCGGCCAGCACAGGCACAACGGTAACAGTAAAAATAATTTCGGGTATTGGCGGGCAATGGAGTTTAATAAAAACAACTTCAAACTGGGAATTTACAAACCATGCAATAGAAAAAGCGGATGCAACTATTACAATGGATCCCAAAATAGCCTGGAAACTTTTTTCGAAGGGAATAACCGCAACTGAAGCGATTGATAAAGTTGAAATTAACGGAAATGTTGAATTGGGGAAAGCTGCATTAAATATGGTTTCTTTTATGGTTTAAAAAAGTGTGGCTACATGCCTGTCCTTAAATTAAACTGTAAACTATAGCAAATCATTACGTTACATTAGTAGCTCCTGTAATAACAGTAATTAATAGTGCACTTTTAATACCTTCAGCAATAATTATGCGTTTATCTATTATACAGTTTTTGAAAATATTTCAACTTTACTGAAGAAAGTTTTTGTATATTGTATAGCACTCCTTTAAAATCAAGCCCATGTTTAATAATTACCTTAATGATAATCACAGTTGGAAAACCAGTAACGTACAAATGTTCTGGGGCAAAATTGCTCCTGCTGATCATGTAGTTCAAATATATGAAGATGATACAATTTTCATGAACTCCTTATTCGGTTATGTAAATACCGGGCTACTTGAAGGAGACAGTATTATTATTATTGCGACAAAAGAACATATTCAACACCTTAACCTCCTCTTAAATAAACAAAGATATAACGTGGATGCGTTAATTGCAAGAGAACGATATATTGCATTGGAAGCCAATGAAACATTGTCGAAATTTATGGTTAATAATTTACCTGACAAAAAGCGCTTTGATAATTGTATTTCTTCTGTATTTAAAAGAGCGCAAAAAAATGGTGGTAAAGTAAGGGCCTTTGGAGAAATGGTAGCTATATTATGGGAACAGGGTTTAAAAGATGCTACCATTCAATTGGAAAATTTGTGGAACCAGTTGCACCAAAAAAATCAATTTTCTCTATTTTGTGCATATCCCAAAAATGGGTTTATCCATAACGAGCATGATTGTGTGGATGCAGTATGTTCAACGCACAGCAAAGTAATTGTTGGCGGATCACTTACTTCATCAGAAATTTTTTACAAGACTACTGCTGCAACGGCATAGTTTCTTAATATAAAATCAAAAGCCCCGCAATTAATGTGGGGCTTTTGATTTTTAGATCATAATTTATGCAGACTGCAAATGTTGCTATTAAATTCATTCCATAGAATTATAATCAGGGCTGATAACAATTATTATTAAATAGATAATATCTATTTTTGCAGTATGACAATTACACAATTAGAATATATTGTTGCCGTGGATACACACCGCCACTTTGCCCAGGCAGCAGAGCAGTGTTTTATTACACAACCCACCTTAAGTATGCAAATACAAAAGCTGGAAGAAAAATTGGGCAGTAAAATTTTCGACAGGAGTAAGCAACCTGTTATACCAACAGAAATTGGCGAAGAAATAATTCAGCAGGCAAGAATTATTTTAAATGAAGTAAAAAAAATTGATCAGCTTATAAGTGATAAGCAGGGTATTTTAAAAGGCGAATTAAAGATTGGCATTATACCTACACTGGCACCCTATTTATTACCATTGTTTCTGCAACCATTTTTAAAAAAATATCCTGATGTTACTATTAAGGTAAAAGAAATGACTACTGATATTATTGTAGAGAAATTAAAAACCGGCAGAATTGATGCCGGATTATTAGTAACCCCTTTGCAGGAACCCAGCATAACAGAGTATCCATTATTTTATGAGGAGCTGGTGGCATACGTTTCTAAAAAAAATGCTGCATTTAAAAAAACATATGTACTGGCAGATGATATTGATTTAAAAGAATTGTGGTTGCTGGAAGAAGGGCATTGCTTTCGCTCCCAGATAATTAATTTATGTGAGCTTAAAAAACAAAACAAAGAAAAAAGTAATTTTGAATACGAAGCTGGCAGCGTGGAAACTTTAAGGAAAATGGTGGAGCTAAATAACGGTGTAACCATTTTACCCGAACTGGCCACACTGGATTTTAGTACCAAGCAATTAAATATGATACGGCATTTTAAAAGCCCTGCACCTGTAAGAGAAGTAAGTTTGGTTACACACCGTGATTATATGAAAAAGAAATTGATTGATGTTTTAAAACAACAGATCATCGACATTTTGCCACCAAAACTTAGTTTAAATAAAAATAAAAACCTGGTTAAAATTTTTGAGCACAGCATTTAAACAAAATGGTACAATTAATGTTATTGAGTTTTAAAACACTTACTTCAAAAAAATAAAAAAAATATGCCAATTGAAATTGGACAGTTAGCACCGGAATTCAGTTTATTCAACTCGGCAAAAACTAAAGTAAACCTCAGCGATTACAAGGGTAAAAATGTAATACTGCAATTTTTTCCACAAGCCTTTACCGGCACCTGTACCAAACAACTATGTACAGTAAGAGACGATATTGGCAGGTATAACAACAGTACAGCCGTAGTTTTAGGTATTTCTGTGGATTCTGTTTTTACCCTGGCAAAATATAATGAAGAACAGGCTTTTAATTTTACCTTGTTAAGCGATTTTAATAAGGAGGTTTCTGCAACCTATAACACCCTTTATAGTGAGTGGATTTTGGAAATGAAAGGTGTGAGCAAACGTTCGGCTTTTATTATTGATAAAGAAGGGATTATACAATATGCCGAAGTGCTGGAAAGTGCAGGCGATTTACCCAATTTTGAAGCAATAAATAATAAATTAGCACAATTAAACCCATAATTTCAACGTTTTAACCCTGTAGGGGATATTCCCTGCAGGCATTTTTAACAAAAAACGGCATTTTTTTAGTGGTACAATTTTGTTGATTATATCAGTAACATTAAGTAGCTTTACTTTATTGAAACAAATTTTTTACATACTTATTTTTATTATTGGATTAAACTTTACTACTTCTGCTCAAAATAAACCTGCCGAAAGCGGCGATGTTGCAGCCAAGTACATAAAGCTTTATCCAATTCCTGCTACTTCAGTAGTCAATTTCGACTTTGTGAGTGGATACGATAAATCCATGTCTTTTCAAGTGTATAATTTTACCGGCAAAATTGTTTACGAATTAAAAAGCACCCCTCAAAAAATAACTCTTTCACTTGCCGATTTCTCCAGGGGTTTTTATTATTATCAGCTACGTGATAAATTCGGTAAGCTTGTTGAAACCTCCAGGTTTTTAGTGGTTAAGTAATTTTATTTTTTCTACACTTTTTCTATTTTGGTTACCAGCTTTGGTAATATTGTTTGGCTGCGGTGGTCTGGCCTAAAGCGAGACACTCTTGTACACAATATCTTTATTCAACTTTTATTTAAGCGTAGATGAAATTTATGATTATAAAATAATCTGGCTTATATTCTGTATTGACTAATGACAATTAAATTTTTAAAACAATAAATGCTTTTAAGATATTGATTATTTTTGGTGAGCAGCGTCTTGCAGCATAAATTTAGATGTTGGTGGCTATTTTATGAAGACCCTAATTTACATAACGTCAATTCTATTTTTTGGCTGTACTCAACGACAGACAAATGATAAAAATATTTCTACCATTGACACTTCTAAAAAGTTGAGAGATACTAAAATAGAATTGCCTCAAACCAAAGTTGCAAGAGCGAAATATCATACAGACAAAGACACTGTTTATATTTACACACAATCAAAAGACACTTTAAAATATTCAAAAGAAGAATTCAACGACATAGTTGACAATTTCCCTGAACTAACTACTTTACATACTAAATATCCAGACACAGCTTATAATTCAAAAATATGGGTTGACTTTATAGATAGTTCGGGTGAAAAAAACCACTTGACATTTGGAAGTGAAACTGGACAAGATGAATATTATATTTTGTATGCTTACTTTCTAAACCAAAAAAATGGAATTGCAAAGTATTCAATAAGAAGAAAGAAACTACTTGAGATTTATACTACTTTAAATAGTCTATTTGGAGCCTTAAATTATGGAGGAACTTATTTCGGGCATCAATATTCAAGAATTGAAGGTTATGCAGAGTTTTCAATTTATTGGTTTAGACATTATGAGGATTATTTCGACAGACCTTATGACATTACAAAGCAAAAAGAATTTTATATAGCAGGACTTAGGCAGCTAATTACAAACGAGGTGAAAATTGATAACTATGTAAATAGTGAAAATGAAAAAGAAGAAAGACGAAAAGACTTATTCAAATTAGTTGACAATTTGAATAAAGAAATTACCGACAATTTTTATTTGCGAATGGCTCAATCTTTTCAATCAGACCATTATTGACGAGAAGAAAAACAGCCACCAACATGGGTATTGCTGCAAGTGTGGCAGTTTGTGCCTTTGAACCGAGCGTGGCAACGATGATGCCATAGAAAACAAATGCTGGCTACTAAAAAAATCACATCCCCATCAAAAAACTTTTCAATTCTTCCGTACCCACACCAATCATAGTACTTTTCTTTTCTTTAGTTAGTTGCTCTTTAATACTATCCGGCACCTTTACCGTTTGCCCAATAACCGGTTCTACCACATCGTAAAATTTTACCGGATGGGCAGTCTCTAAAAATATGCCTTTATTATTAGGATGCAGTTGCAAATAATCTTCCAATGCCCGGTAAGCAACAGCGCCGTGTGGGTCGCATAAATAATTGTGCTGATTATACACATGCAGTAAAGTTTGTTTGGTAGTGGCATCTGTTACGCTGCAACTGCTCACCTTAGCCGTTAGGTTAGCAAACTGCTGCTGAAATATTTCCATAATGCGTACAAAATTACTGGGGTCGCCAACATCCATAGCATTGCTGATAGTGGCAACCGCTTTTTTAGGTTGATAATTTTGTGTGCTGAAATATTGAGGCACCACATCATTAGCGTTGGTAGCTGCAATAAAATGTTTTATGGGCAGTCCGCTTGCATTGGCTAAAAGCCCGGCACAAATATTTCCAAAATTTCCGCTGGGCACACAAACAACAGGGGGATTATCTTTTTGCAACCATTGTTTGTAGGCAAAGAAATAATAAAACTGCTGGGGTAACCATCTTGCAACATTGATGGAATTGGCAGAAGTTAAAAATAATTTTTTATTAAGTTCCTCATCCAAAAAAGCAGCTTTTACCATTTGCTGGCAATCATCAAAATTACCATTTACTTCCAGCGCACGAATATTATTGCCAAGCGTTGTCAATTGCTTTTCCTGCACACTGCTTACTTTGCCCGAAGGATATAAAATCACCACATCAACACCGGGCACATTATAAAAACCATTGGCAACGGCACCGCCGGTATCGCCGCTTGTTGCTACTAATACCGTAACTTTTTTATCGCTGCCTTTAACAAAATGCCCAAGGCAGCGGCTCATAAACCTGGCTCCAATATCTTTAAATGCCAGCGTTGGTCCATGGTATAATTCTAAAGAAAAAATATCGTCCGTAACTTTTACTAAGGGTATAGAAAAATTTACTGTTTCTTTTACAATGCTGAATAAATCTTCTTCATTAATAGTATTGCCCACGTAAGGTTTAATTACTTCAAAAGCAATTTCTTCGTTACTGATATTTTCAATATTGGCAATTAATTCTTTTTTAACCTGCGAAATACTTTCGGGAAAGTATAATCCTTTATCCGGTGCCTGCCCGTTAATGGTAGCCTCTTTAAAATTTACGCTAGGTGATTTTTTATTTAAACTGTAAAATTGCATTGTTGATTGGTTAACTGGTTAATTAGTTTATTGGTTGAATAGTTTATTAGTTGAAGTTTAAAACTGCCATTGACAATTGACCATTCACTATTGTCCATTCACTACTTTCACTCCATCATTATTAATTGTAGTTATATGCGTATGATACTCCACTCCTATTTTATCATAGATATTTTTCATTATCTGCTCCACATTTTTTGCAGTATGTTCTTCTTTACTCAGCATAAAAACTGAAGGTCCGCTGCCGCTGATGCCGCCGCCTAAAGCTCCGGCTTCTTTGCATTGCGTTTTCACTTCATCAAACCCCGGAATTAAAATACTGCGGATGGGTTCAATAATTACATCTTCCAAACTGCGGCTGATGAGTTCATAATCGCTTTGTAAAAAACCTGCCACCAATCCTGCAATATTTCCCCATTGTTTTATTGCATCTTTCAATTGTACTTCTTTGCGTAAAATTTGCCGGGCATCACTTGTCTTCACTTCTATCTGCGGATGCACTACCGTTACATACATCGGTGGCGCAGTTAAAGGAATAATATCCAAAGGGAAAATAGAACGTATTAATGTAACGCCGCCGTAAATGCAGGGTGTAATATTATCGGCATGTTTTACGCCACTGGCCACTTTTTCTCCATTCATTGCAAAGCGAACCAAATCGTGTTTGCTAAAAAAATTATTGAGTAAATGATTTGCGCCCACTACAGCACCTGCGGAACTTGCAGCGCTGGAACCTAATCCACTACCGGGTTTTATAATTTTATTTATCGTTAGCTCAAAACCAATATTTTTATCAGGATACTCTTCCATCAACGCAATCAATGCAGCTCCTGCTACATTTTTTGCAGGTTCGGTGGGCAAATTATAATCGTCAATATGTTGTATTATTATGCCGGGGCTATTGCTCAACGTTAGTTCCATTTCATCTTGCGGATTATTTAATGCAAGACCTAAAATATCGAAACCACAGACTAAGTTAGCAATGGTTGCAGGGGCAAAAATCTTTATGCCCCCATCCCCTGAAGGGGAGTTATTCAATGTTTCTATTTTTTTTTGCACAGTTTCTTAATTGATACTTTCAAATCTTTTATAAGCTTCGAATAACTCCCCTTCAGGAGATGGGGGCTACGCAGTTGCCCTAATCACATCAGCAAAAACGCCACTCGCTGTTACATCTGCACCAGCACCTGCACCCTTTACCACCATTGGTTGCTCAGGATAACGGTTGGTGTAAAATAAAACAATATTATCTTTTCCATACAAATGATAAAAATCGTGTGCAGGATTTATATGTTGTAACCCCACAGCTGCTTTACCATTTTCGTAAGAAGCAACAAATTTTAATTTGTTTCCCTTTGCAGCCGCTTCTTCATAAATAGCTTTAAAATGTGCTTCGTGTTTCTCCATCTCAGCATAAAAATTTTCTACAGAACCATGCATACAACTTTCTGGCATAAAAGAATTGTTAGCAATATCATCCATCTCAATTTTTTCACCGCTTTCCCTTGCTAATATCATTATCTTACGCATAACATCTTTACCACTCAGATCTAAACGTGGATCTGGTTCGGTATAACCTTCGTCCTGTGCCTGCTTAACGACCGATGCAAAAGATTTTTTTCCATCGTAATTATTAAACACAAAATTTAAAGTGCCGCTTAACACTGCCTGCATTTTATTTATTTTATCGCCGCTGCTTATTAAATCATTTAAAGTACCAATAATGGGTAAGCCAGCACCAACATTGGTTTCAAATAAAAATTTAGCATTAAATTCCCTGGCACTTTCTTTTAATTGCTGGTAGTAATTATAAGAAGAAGAGCAGGCTACTTTATTACACGCCACTACTGCAATACTTTTTTGTAATAATTTATTGTAACAGGTGGCCACTACATCGCTTGCAGTAACATCCACAAAAATAGTGTTGCGTAAATTTTTTGCAATGATGGTATCAATATAATTTTCTATTGTATTTGCAGGTGCTGCTGCAAGTAATGCCGGCCAATTATTTAAATCTATTCCCTCATCATTTAATAATGCTTTTTTGCTGTTGGCAATACCAACAATTTTTAAATTTAACCGGCTGCTGGTTTTTATATAATCCAGTTGCTGATTTAATTGTGCAAGTAATTTGCCGCCAACGTTTCCTGCGCCAGCAATAAATACATTTACCTGCTTGTAAGTGGTTTCAAAAAACGCTTCGTGTAAAACGTTTACTGCTTTGGTAACATCGCTTAAAGCAATTACCGAAGAAATATTTCTTTCGGAAGAGCCCTGTGCAATTGCCCTTATGTTAACCCCATTTTTTCCCATGGCACTAAACATTCTTCCTGCAATACCGGTATGGCTTTTCATATTATCCCCCACCAATGCTACAATGGCCAAATCATTTTCTACAAAAAGCGGTTCTACTTTTTTAGTTTCTATTTCGTAAGCAAAAGCTGTATCAACAGCTTGTTTTGCTGCCACAGCATTTGCCGCATCAACAGCTACACAAATAGAATGCTCTGATGAACTTTGTGTAATTAGAATAACATTAATTTTATTATTGGCCAACGCTTCAAACAAGCGTTTACTAAATCCCGGTATGCCTACCATGCCACTGCCTTCTAAACTAATTAATGAAATTTTATTAATACTGCTGATGCCACGAATGGCACTGCCGTTTTTCATGCTTTCATTTTGTATCACCGTACCTTCATCTTGCGGAGCAAAAGTATTTTTTATCCATACCGGAATATTTTTACTCATCACCGGTTGTATAGTTGGCGGGTAAATCACTTTGGCTCCAAAGTGCGACAACTCCATTGCTTCCTGGTAAGAAATTTTTGGAATGAGTTTTATGTTGGTTACAATTCTTGGGTCGGCAGTCATCATGCCCGAAACATCGGTCCATATTTCTAATACTTTTGCATCCGCAGCGCCAGCAATAATTGCTGCGGTATAATCGGAGCCGCCACGGCCTAATGTTGTAGTAATGCCATTTGTATCAGCCGAAATAAAACCCGGGAGAATGAATAATGATGATGCTTCTGTATTAAAATAATTTTTTATTGCTGTGTTCGTCTTTGAAAAATCTACAAAAGCAGCGCCAAAATTACTATCTGTTGCAATTAATTCCCTTGCATCTTTCCATTGCACATTTAACTCCACCGCTTTTAATTTTGCAGCAATTATTTGAGAAGAAAGTAATTCGCCATAACTCACTATTTTATCTTTGGTGCGTTCAGATAATTCGCCCAGTAAAAAAATACCGTTACAAATATCTTCAATTTCATTACACATTTTTTTTACAGCACTTAACACACTGCTTTGCTGTGTAACGGGTATTAATTCTTTAACTGTATTTAAATGCCTTGTTTCAATTTCCTGCAAAGATGTTTTATAAGTTTCGTTATTATTAGCAGCAAGCTGTGCACATTGCAACAGCAAATCTGTAATGCCACCCAATGCCGAAACAACAATTACAACTTTATCCGTCTTCGGTTTATTTTTAATAATGTCAACTACTTTATTAATATTTTCTGCGGATGCTACCGAACTGCCACCAAATTTTATAACCTGCATTTTTTATTTTTTTTTATTATATTAAATAGCTTTCTTTTCAGAAAAATAGCGTGAGCCCAAGTGGTGATATGAAGATATACAACCCTTAAAGGGTTGTGGTTGTAATAATAGTAGTGCCACTGATAGTAAGCACTATCTTTGAGGAGGACGCAATATGGAAATTGTTGTATTTCATCTGAACAGGTCTCAAAGATATAAAAAATGATTGGATAATATCAAAAAATATTTCATCTTTGTTAACCGATTGCTGCCATTTTCATCATTTTTTTGAATAAATAATATAAATACTAATGGATCATCACAGTTCCCGTGGCTTGCAGCAATTTAATAATAACGTAGGCATCAAATTTCAGTTGTACAACAGTTTGTTCTCTTCGCTGCCCTTTCACCGTATTGAAAAAACGGGAATTTTGTTATCGGTTTTATCCAGCAATTGCGACGAAGGTTTTAAAAGAAAACAAAATCCCACCGACATTATTGAAGAGTTTTTTTTAAAGCATACCACGTACCGGGAAGAACAGGAAAAGTTAGACATGCTGTTTAGAATTATTCAGTATGTAGAGCGGCAGGTGGTGTTGTTTGATGCACTGGAAGATGCTGCTTTTACAGATGTAAGAGATATGGCTGGTGCCGGAACATTAAAACAATTAGAATTAGAAGTAATTCAACATAAAAAAGAAAAAGAACTGGAAAATAAATTGAAAGATTTTTCTGTTCAGCTGGTGCTGACTGCACATCCTACACAATTTTATCCCGGAGCGGTGTTGGGTATTATAAATGATTTATCAAGAGCTTTAGCGGATAATGATGCGGCTAAAATAAATATGTATTTGCAGCAATTAGGCAAAACACCTTTTTTGCAAAAACAAAAGCCCACACCTTTTGATGAGGCAGTAAGTTTAATCTGGTATTTAGAAAATGTTTTTTACCTGGCCGCAGGAAGAATTACTGCATTTTTAAAAAATCAGTTTAATGAGGTAATGCCGAAAAACAAATCCATTCTTAACATGGGTTTTTGGCCCGGCGGCGACAGGGATGGAAATCCTTTTGTAACGGCAGACACTACTTTAAAAGTTGCCCATGCATTAAGAGGCAGCATTATAAAGTGTTATTATCTTGAAATAAGAAGAATGAAACGCAGGCTTACTTTTAAAGGCATTGACGTTATTTTAAACGGGCTGGAAAAACAATTGTACGATAATATTTTTATACCCGGTTATCAAACCGATTTAACCACCACTTATATACTTGCTGAACTTAATAAAATAAAAGAGATCATTATTTACAAGCATAACGGTTTGTTTTTGCATTTGGTAAATAACCTTATCAATAAAGTAAATGTTTTTGGATTGCACTTTGCATCGCTTGATGTAAGGCAGGAAAGTACGGTACATAATGTGGTATTGGAAAATATACATGGCGAAGTGTACAGCAAATTATCTGCAGCAGAAAAAATTAATTTTTGTACAACTGCTCCTGGGGTGTCAACCGAAAAAATATATGCTGATGCATTAGTTAACGACACGGTAAAAAACTTAAGTGCTATACAGGATATTCAAAAATTTAATGGCGAAGCCGGTTGCAACCGCTACATCATCAGCCAGTGCAACAGTGCATTGAATGTGCTGGAAGTGTATGGCTTATTTTTAAGTTGCGGCTGGAAAAAAGAAAATCTAACCATTGACATTGTTCCACTTTTTGAAACTATTGATGATTTGCAACATGCAGAAGCTGTGATGCAAACTTTATACAGCAATGAAGGTTACAAAAAACATTTGCAATTAAGAAAGAACAGGCAAACTATAATGCTTGGCTTTAGCGACGGCACAAAAGATGGCGGTTATTTAATGGCTAACTTCAGTATTTACAAAGCTAAAGAAGCACTTACAAAAATTAGTAAACAACATGATATTGATGTGGTATTTTTTGACGGACGTGGCGGCCCGCCTGCAAGAGGCGGCGGAAAAACGCACCAGTTTTATGCAAGCATGGGAAAAAATATCAGCAACAAAGAAATACAATTAACTATACAGGGACAAACTGTAAGTTCTAATTTTGGTACAATAGATTCGGCGCAATATAATATTGAGCAGTTGATACATGCCGGAATCAGCAATGAAATTTTCAGCAACAGGACTGTTACGCTGCAGCAAACTGAGGAAGACCTATTGCAGCAACTAGCAAAAGAAAGTTATCAAGCTTATGTTGATCTAAAAAATCATCCTGATTTTTTAGATTACTTATCTCATGTAAGTCCTGTAAAATTTTACAGCGAAACTAATATTGCCAGCAGACCCAGTAAAAGAAGCAGCGGCAGTAAATTAGCATTAAAAGATTTGCGTGCCATTCCATATGTTGGTGCATGGGCGCAATTAAAACAAAATGTTACCGGTTATTATGGTGTTGGCTCTGCAATTGCTGCGTTGGATAAACAGGGAAAATTAAATACTGTAAAGGCATTATATAGTAATTCTTTATTTTTTAAAACACTAATGGACAATTGCGAAATGGCCATGAAGAAATGTTATTTTCCATTAACAGAGTATTTAAGTAAGGATGAAAAATACGGGGAGATATGGAATAAAATTTACCAGGAGTATGAACTTACAAAAAAATACGTTTTGCAATTAAGCGGCAGTACAGAATTAATGAGTAATTATCCTGTTGACAGTTTATCTATTGCTATGAGGGAAAAAATTGTTTTGCCTTTACTTACCATACAGCAATATGCCATAAACAAAATGAGGGAGATGGATGAGCAATTAATTAATTCCCCCATGAAAGAAACTTACGAGAAGCTGGTGATTAGGTCTTCTTTCGGTATAATTAATGCAGGAAGAAATTCAGCATAAAAAAGATTACAGTAAAATTGTTTTCAATTTTATTGATGCATAACAATTAAATTTGTTGTAACAAATTTTACTGTATTTACTTTCAGTATTTTTTTATTTTCAACAAAATATTATGATGTCCCTCACTTTACAAATTACCTGGCTTTTTTTACTGGCTATTCCTATTGCCTGTATAGCCTGGACAGTTACACACGAAGAAGTATTTAAAGAGCCCCGTGAATTTTGTGAAAAATGCAGCAAAGAAGGTAAATCTATTTTTAAAAGAAAGTTTTTTTATTTATTTACCTGCGAATATTGTTTCAGCCATTATGTAACGATTGCTATGCTTATTTTCAGCGGTTATAAATTATTATTGGCCGACTGGAGAGGTTATGTAATTGCAGGATTTTCCTTAGTATGGATTGCCAACATTTACATGAGTATTTTTGCACGGATAAGAATGGAGATAAAAAAAGAAAAAATTGAAATCGCTGTTAAAGAAGAACAGTTGAATAAATAGCAAAGTTTCATACACCGTTCATATCTACGAACGGTGTCGATAAAAATTTTACTTTGATGTGTTTAAACTTCAATTAAATTATCCAACTTCAGCGCCACACTTAATCCTTCCAGTGTTTCTCCATTTACAATTAATCTAATCTTTTCATTTTCCTGACTCATTTCAATTACAAATTCTTTTCCGCCATAATTGTAATTTATTTTTATGCCATTCCATTGTTCAGGTATGCAGGGTTTAAAATGCAGCATATCTCCTTCTCTTCTTAACCCAATAAAAGAATTGATTATTAACTGGTACATCCATCCGGCAGAGCCGGTGTACCAAGTCCATCCGCCACGGCCTTTATGCAAAGGCTCGGCATATACATCCGCAGCAATTACATAAGGTTCTGTTTTATACACACCAATTTTTTCTTCGGTATTACCACGGTTTAATGGGTTTATCATTTGCAATAATTCCCATGTTCTCTTTTTATCTTCAATAGCAGCAAATGCCATTACCAGCCAAATAGCAGCATGTGTATATTGCCCGCCATTTTCTCTTACACCGGGTACATAGCCTTTTATATAACCGGGGTTCATAGCCGATTTATCAAAAGGCGGTGTAAACAATTGTATCATACCGTCTTCTTTTTTTACCAAAAAATTATCTGCAGACCGCATAGCCGTTAAAGCATTTTCTTTTTCACCTGCTGTTGATAAAACCGACCAGCTTTGTGCAATAGAATCAATTTTACATTCTTCGTTTTCTTTAGAGCCTAATGGTGTACCATCATCAAAATAGGCACGGCGGAACCATTCGCCATCCCACGCATTTTTATTAATGTTCTGTTTTAAAATTTCTGCCTGCTCGGTACATTTTCTTGCATACGCTTCGTCTTTATTAATTTTTGCAACAGTAATAAACTGCAGCAGGATATGGTAAAGAAAAAATGCAAGCCATACACTTTCACCTTTTCCATGATGGCCCACTTTATCCATACCATCATTCCAATCGCCACTGCCAATTAGCGGCAAGCCGTGTACGCCAAATACCAAACCATGATCAATTGCCCGTACACAATGCTGGTATAAAGTTTCAACCCTGTCGGATTTTATAGGCAGATCAAAATAAGATTCTTCACCGGTATTTAATAAACGTCCTTCCAGGTAACTCACAGGCTCTTCCAAAATTTTAATATCTCCTGTTGCTGCAATATATTTTGATGTTACAAAAGGCAACCATAAATAATCATCGGAGCAGGTTGTACGAACACCACGGCCCATTGGGGGATGCCACCAGTGTTGTACATCACCTTCTTTAAACTGCCGGGATGCACATAAAAGAATTTGTGCCCTTACAATATCCGGTGTAGTGTGTACAAGAGATAAAACATCCTGTAACTGATCTCTAAAACCAAAGGCTCCGCCTGATTGATAAAAACCACTTCGTGCCCAGATACGGCAGGCCAGTGTTTGATAATTTAACCATCCATTAGCCAGGATGTTTATCGCTTTATCGGGTGTTTCAATTTGTACAGCATTTAAAGTTTTATGCCAGTAATTTTTCACATTATCCAAAGCAGTACGGGCTGCAGTTGGCCCTTCAAAAGTTTTTAAAATATGAATGGCTTCTTCCATATTTTTTCCGGCACCCAATTTAAAAATAATTTCTCTTTCCTGGTCTTCAGCAAAATCTAACACTACTTGTATAGCCGCACATGGGTCTAAAGCTGCGCCTGTTTTACCTGATAGTTTTGCCCTCGTCATGGCATCAGGATTAGCCAGTGTTCCGTTGCGGCCAATAAATTCCAATCTGTCGGTAGTGTGTGTTCTGTTAACATCATCCACATCAAAAAATGCAACTCTTCCATTAAACTCTGTGCTGTAAGCATTAGTTGCCATCAACGCACCGCTCTGTACATCAACTTGTGTAATGGTATGCATTAAAGATTTTTTTCTCAAATCTCCCAGCACCCATTCTACATAACCTGTTGCAGAAATTCTGCGGCTTCTGTTAGAAGTATTTTTTATTTTGATGACAATAAATTTTACAGGTGCATCTGTATCAACATATACACACATTGCTGATTCAATACCGTCTTCACTATGTTCAAAAATAGAATACCCAAATCCATGCCTTGTGATATAAGGCGAATGTCCACGGCAGGGCAATGGTGATGGCGACCAAAATCTTCCACTCTCTTCATCTCTCAAATAAAATGCTTCGCCTTTTAAATCACCAATCGGATCGTTGTTCCATGGCGTAAGCCGCAACTCATGTGCATTCTCTACCCACGTGTACGCCTGGCCGCTTTCTGAAATTACTGTACCGAAATTGGCATTGGCAATTACATTAACCCATGGCGCCGGTGTTAACTGTGTGCTTGTAGTAGTGATAACATATTCTTTTCCGTCATTAGAAAAACCACCAATGCCATTAAAAAACTGCAGGTTATTTTGCGGTGCTACCGAAGTAACAACAGAGGTATGAAATTTACTTGGGCTGAAATATGGAATGCTTGATTTTAATTTGCTTCGCCGGTTCATTTGTTCTTCCAGTGTACCCAGCGAATCTGTAATTACAATATGCGCTACCGATTGAAAAAGAATTCTGTCTTCTGCAGAAATTTGATCGGCAGAGCGGATAAAAATCCCTCCGGGGTGCTCCCTGCTGTCGCCTGAAACCCCAGGTGCCACAAGATTTTGAATATCGTTGTGCAATACCTGGCGATAACCACCATGATCTTCGTTCCAGATAACAAGGTCAACCGTTAAACCTTTAAGCCGCCAGTAAGTATGCGCCTGCACTAATTGCTTTACCAAATCTATATTTGCTGCATCTTCAATTTGCAATAAAACTATAGGTATATCTCCGGAGATAGAATAACCCCACAAGCCTGATTGGCCCCGATGATTTTTGATGATATTAGCAGGATCAGTTCTTAATGATGGATTAGAAAAAATTATGGAACTGGCCAAACGGGAATACAATTGTGCATCTGCTTCGGAGGCATTTATCTGGCGCAAAATTACCTGGCTGTGTGTCCAAACCAGCTCGAGTACACGATTGGTAAGATGCCTGTCCTGGTATTTTTCTACCAGCAGGTTACAAGTTTCTTTTGTATCTGCCGCTCCAAATATCATATCCACAATTGCAGTTTCCTGTGGTTCAATTACAATACTGTACTGAATGGCAATTACAGGATCCAGCACAGAACCGCTGTTACCCGATAATCCATTTTTTAATTTCATTGCTTTTGGGTCATTGATAGTAAATCCTCTTCCAATAAATTCACTTCTGTCGGTTTCGTAAGAGATGGTTTTAATTTCTGCATCATGCACTTTCATTAAATGAAACATCCATGGTGTACTTTCATCTACCGACCTTGGTCTTCTTGAGCAAAGTATTGCATTACGCAACCTGTTTATATCTGTTTGTACAAATAAATTACTAAAGGCAGGATGAGCTTCATCTGCTGCAGCGGAATTCAAAACTACTTCTGCATAACTCGTAATCTCAATTGTTCTTTTTTTACGGGATCGATTGGTAATATGTATCCTTCTCAATTCAATATCATCTTCGGGTGATACCACAATTTCGGTATGTGTTTCCAATGAAAAATCACGTCTGCGAAATTCGGCTCGGCCCTGAGAAAAAACAGCTTCATAATTTTCACCTTCTTTTAGTGAGGGTTGAAAAGATGTTGACCACACTGCTTCGTTATCTACATCACGGATATAACAAAAAGTTCCCCAGTTATCGCAGGTTGTTGCGCATTGGCGCCAGCGCGCGGCTCCAGCGCAACATCACGATTACCAAACAACAGGGATTACCGGAGCGCAAGCTCCTGCTTGCTGGCGTGACCCCCAGCCTGTCGGGTGAGCGGGCGCCTGCAGCCGCGCCGCCGGCCAACAGCGAGAGCCTTCA
>NZ_JANMUN010000142.1:0-27611 GCF_031391665.1 Ferruginibacter sp. | reverse complement strand
GATATTGATGAAGTAACCGGCGAAAAATACCTCACCTTGAAAAATTTAATACTCCCTGCATTTACATTAGGCATACGGCCGCTGGCCATTATTACCCAACTCACCCGAAGCGCTATGCTGGATGTACTGGGGCAGGATTACATACGCACTGCCTACGCCAAAGGCCTGCCCAAACGCACCGTTATTTTCCGGCATGCTTTGCGCAATGCCCTTAACCCGGTTATCACCGCCATTACCGGCTGGTTTGCCGAACTGTTAGCCGGTGCTTTTTTTGTAGAATATATTTTTGGCTGGAAGGGCATTGGTAAAATAACCGTTGATGCGTTGGAAAAATTAGATTACCCGGTTGTAATGGGCTCCGTATTATTAAGCGCCTGCATTTTTATTTTCATAAATATTTTAGCCGATGTGTTGTATGGCGTGGTGGACCCGAGGGTGAAGATGGGGTAGTGGTGTTGGGGAATTTGTTGTGAAGAACCTAACCGCATCGAAGTATATTTCGTTACCCTAATTCTATATTAAAAATTCAAGTAAATTGCATTGGCGCTACTATAAATGCAAAAGGCATTGCATTAAAACTTTGATGTTCAATACCAGCTTGTTTAAATTAATAATGTTAGGTAACATAAATACAATTAAAAGACAAAGCCTAGATAGAAGCGAACGGTTTGTGAAAACACAAACTGGGGCTAAGGAGCTATGGGCTGAGGTGCTGGATACCTTAATTAATGTAGCCAAAAAACAACTCAACATCTCCATCAGAAAAAAGCCTGGCACCCAACAGCCCAAGGGAATAAAAAAAATAAAACCGTTTGTGAGTGTTCAGCGGATTTGTAGGATGTTGGGATATTCGCCGCAGGCATACCAAATTTTAAAAAATTGTATAAAATTCTTTTTTACATGTATTTTTAGTTTTCAAATTTAATTTATAATAAGTAACTAATGAAAGCAACTCCCTTTTGGTTCTTAATTCTATTTGCATGTACAGCCAATGCACAACTTACTTATATTGGAGATGATGCTATACAAAGTAAATTTGATGGCTATCAAAACAGCAAACGTACGGCAGGGTTAGCCGTATTGGGTAATAATTACTTTTTTATTACCCCGAATGGAAATTTTTATCAAACAGATGGTACAGAAAAAAACACAATAGTAAAAAAACAAATTTGGCCACAGGATGTTGGTTATTTAAAAGCAACCAACAAGTATATTTATTTTACAGACGGGGGCATGGCTGATATTGTGAAAAACCTTATAAGATACAACCCTTCAACCGGCTTTAACATAATACGGGATGCAGGTTACAGCTATGGTGTGCTTCAATTAAATCAAATGGTTATTCCTGGTCAAAAATTTTCAGTAGATGAAATGTTTGTTAGCAATGATAAAAATGATTTATTGATAAGGAAATTTACCAATAATAATTTTTACGTGTATAGCATTCACGACCCTAATGATAACGGCATCGCCAATTTGGTTTATACCCGACCGTTAAATAGCAGTAATTTACCGATGCCAATTAATATGAGTACCGAAATAGAAACACTGAACGGGGATGTATATTTTAATGGCAGGGAAAATCCAACAGGGGTACCTGAAACAACGATTAACATTGTAAAACCGGTAAGTGCCGATGCTTCTAAATACGAGTTTAAGTATAAATATGCTGTTTTAAAAAATGGTTTATTTCCTTACAACAGGTTTTTAAGAACCAATAATAATATATACAGCTTATTTAAAATGGTTGATAGTGCTGCAAACAAAAAATTTCTTACGTTATACTATTTTAAGGATAAGGAAATAGCCCGTGTAGAAAAGGTTTTGGATTACACTGCAGACGATGTTGAAACTCAAATAATGGATGGTGAAATTTACATTAGTTATAAAGGAAACCTGCATAAGTATAGCGAGAGAGCAAAAGATTTTTTTGGGATTATCATGGAAAAAAATGCTAATAACAGTTGGGAGGAATTAGCAAAAAATACCCGTTTTTTAAAAGTGGGCAATTATTTTTTATACCGCCGCAATGGAGCCTTATTTGTTTATGATAACAATACTAAATCAACAAAAGAAGTATCAAAAAATATTTTAGCAAGGAACTACAATTTTCTTACCCAACACAATATTTATGCTTATGCAGGCAATAACAGTTTTTACTTTACCCAACGTATTAATGAAAAAGAAGTGTTTACCAAATACAACCCGGTTAACAATACGTACACTCCCATAATATTTCCGGATTTTAAAAAAAATATGTTTGAAGAAACCAAAGTCATTTTACACAACGGTAACAAGTTTGTGTTTTTAACCAGCTATAGCGGCAAAAAAGATAAATCCTTTTATAAAATGTTTATGTATACTGAAGAAGGAGAATCGCTGGCAAATAAGAATGAACCGGTTACACCAATCATCGTTAAACCCGAACCTAAACAAGAAACAAACTCTTTTGATATAAAAACATTTAATAAGAAATTATTTGCAGAGCAACTCATGAAAATTCTTAACGATCAAAGCAATCAATTTAAGGATATTACAGCAGAAAGTATTCCCTCTGACCTTGCCCCCAAATATAAAAGCACTATTAAATTGGAAGGTTTTGGTGAAGGCGTTATTATCGATTATAAAAGAGATAGTTATCTTAGGAGGTATGAAGCTGTATCTGGTGTTATAAAAGGAAAACTTAACGGGTTAGCATTTTTGGATTTGTTGGATAGTGAGGTTCAAAAACTGGTTGCTAACAATGGTATTACTCGGGTAATAGATGTAGATGTTAAGGCGAGAAAACTCATACACTATTTGAATACCGATGGCAATAAATTGTTGCAACTGGATTTATATTGCCCCACGGATTTTACAAACCCTGAAGAAGCTGTTTTTACCCTTATCATAAGAGCTGATAAAAGAACTAAATAGGCAGTAAAGATCAATATCTCTTATATAATAAAATATAAAACACACCAAAAATGTTTTTAACAGTTTTTATTGTTGTAATGATTTTGCTACAATCATTATTATAAAACCAAAAAATACCGATGAGAAGGATTGGGTGAATAAAACAGATATAAAATCCAAAGTGCCAATTTAATATTGTGTCTCAGCGGGGTTTTGCACAAAGATTATTTTATTTCATGCGCTGTTAGCGAAAACCCTGCCGCATGCAAACTGCAACATAAAGCCATTACACAGGCAAGCAAATACATGCATTTTTGCTTTTGCAGGCAATTACTTTAAACCCATCTTATTTAATGCTGTACTTCAGCCGCAGATTTGTAATTAAATAACTCGGCAGCACATTTGCAAATACTAAGTAAACTGATGATAAAAGTATTACTGTAATTGCCATAGATGGTGTTTTTTGCTAAAAATATTCCGCCAAATGCACCTAATACAACCGCAATATGTATTACAAGTTGCCTGCTGTCGAATATTGCTGCGAAGCTATCGGGCCGGGAAGTTAAAAAGGCACCGCTTCTAAAAAAATAAAATACCAGATAATAGCCCTGGCTGGCAATGCTAATAAGTAAACTGAGGTTAAAAAATCTGTTTTGAAAAAGTATGGTTCCTAATATATTACCCATGTCTGCATTATTGTTGGCTATAAAACCAATAAGCACAATAATAAAAATGGAGTAAAATAAAAAGATGGCAATGCGTATGAGTAAATATTTTACGCCTTTATTAATATTATAGGTAAGGGGTTGCGAAATAGATAATGAATCCTGCAGCCTGCCCTGGCTTAATATAATACGAATGCAGTTAAAGACTGCTACTATTAGAGTCTCCACCCAAAAAAACCAAAAAGCTTCAAAAGGTTGCCAGTTAAAAAAAAGTACACCAAAAACAGGCGCAAGGTTAAAAGCTATGATAAAGAAAATGATAACAGTCTTGTTCATGCTGTAAAATAATAGAATAATTTATGAATACGCAGTTTTAGGTGCAAGTAACTCAGCTAGCTTTTCCCAACCGACTTAACTGTTAGACATAAGTCCAAAAACAGGCTTAAGTTTGGTACAAATGTTCTGCCTCCGACAGTTCACCTGTTCCAAATGTTACCGGCAGTTTTAACCACAGCAAGCTGCAATCCATAAAGTAATAACAAGCAAATTAAATATTCCCTTCGCCGCATGGGCAGCTTGGCTTCAACTAACGCATACACAACCCTTGCAACTTCAAGCCACAAATTTTTATTACTTTTAAAAAACTAAATATTCTATTTCAATCTTCCTTTATATTTTTATAAAAAGTATAATCAATCATGCGTTATTGTAAATATTTTTTGCCAGTACTGTTACTGCCTTTTACCATTACCCTTTATGCACAGCAAAAAGAAATACCGGAGCTGATAAATTCCGAAAGCTTTAACCCTGCAACTTTATTATGGTACAGCACACCTGCAAAAAAATGGGACGATGCACTGCCGGTTGGCAACGGCCGCCTTGGGGCTATGGTGTTTGGCAATAATGGCGAAGAACGCATACAGTTAAATGAAGAAACGTATTGGTCGGGTGGGCCTTATTCAACAGTGGTAAAGGGCGGGTATAAAGTGTTGCCCGAAATACAAAAATTAGTATTTGAAGAAAAATATTTGGCGGCACATAATTTATTTGGCAGAAATTTAATGGGCTACCCGGTTGAACAAATGAAATACCAATGCCTTGCCAACCTGCATTTATTTTTTAAAAACCAGGACAGTATTACCGGTTACAAAAGATGGCTTGATCTGCAAACCGGAATTGCCGGAGTAAGTTATATTTCCAACGGCATCACTTATAGGAGAGAAGTATTTGCATCGGCACCTGACCAGGTAATTGTGGTTCGCATTACAGCCAGTAAGCCAGGCAGCATTTCTTTTACAGCAAATTTAAGAGGCGAAAGAAACCAAGCGCATTCTAATTACGCAACCGATTATTTTAAAATGGATCCATATGGTAATGATGGGGTAGTAGTTACCGGAAAGTCGGCCGATTATATGGGAGTAGCAGGAAAAATAAAATACGCAGCAAGAATAAAAGCAATACCCGAAGGCGGCACTGTAAAAACTGATGGGGTTGACCTCATTATTGAAAATGCCAATGCTGTTACTTTATATTTTGCGGCTGCAACCAATTTTGTAAACTATAAAGATGTAAGTGCCGATGAACAAAAAAGAGTGGATGATTATTTTAAAGGCATTGAAAATAAACTGTACCAAAACATTTCGGAATCAGCGGTAGCTGAGCACAAAAAATATTTCGATCGTGTTGATCTGCAATTATCCAATACTAAAAATTCTTTTTTACCCACAACAGAACGGGTACAAAAAATTCAATCTGCACCTGATCCTTCAATGGCAGCATTAAGTTATCAATTCGGCAGGTACCTTATGATCGCTTCATCAAGGCCGGGTACACAACCCGCCAACCTGCAGGGCATCTGGAATGATAATATGAATCCTTCATGGGATTCGAAATATACCACCAACATCAATACACAAATGAATTACTGGCCGGTAGAAAGTGGTAACCTTAGTGAATGTGCCCAACCGTTAGTGCAATTAATAAAAGAAATAACTGACCAGGGCAAACAGGTTGCCCGTGAGCATTATGGTGCCAAGGGATGGGTGCTGCATCAAAACACCGATATATGGAGAGTGGCAGCACCAATGGACGGACCAACATGGGGAACATTTACAGTGGGTGGTGCCTGGCTGTGCACTCATTTGTGGGAGCACTATCAATACACAATGGATAAAGATTTTTTAAAAGAAACTTTTCCTTTGATGGAAGGTTCAGTACAATTTTTTATGGATTTTTTAGTGCCGCATCCTAATGGAAAATGGCTGGTGACCAACCCTTCCACTTCGCCGGAAAATTTTCCGGATGGTGGTGGCAACAAACCTTACTTTGATGAAGTAACAGCGGGGTTTAGGGAAGGCACAACAATTTGTGCAGGCTCTTCTATCGATATGCAAATTTTGTACGACCTGTTTGGTTATTATATTGAAGCCGCAAAAGTTTTAGGCAAAGAAAATACTTTTATTCAACAGGTTAAAACAGCAAGAGAAAAATTAGTACCGCCTCAAATTGGTAAAGATGGCTCTTTACAGGAATGGGCCGATGACTGGAAATCGCTGGAAAAAAATCACCGCCATTTTTCGCACATGTATGGTTTGTACCCCGGCAAAGTGCTGTACCAAAAAAGTTCACCTGCATTAATTGCATCTTATAAAAAAGTTTTGGAAGAAAGGGGAGATGCATCAACCGGTTGGTCCAGGGCGTGGAAGATGGCGCTGTGGGCAAGGTTGAATGATGGCAACCGGGCCAATAAAATTTATAAAGGTTATTTGAAAGAACAATGCACTGCTTCTTTTTTTGCGCTGTGTGGCAGGTCGCTGCAGGTTGATGGATCTTTTGGTGTTACTGCTGCGGTTACAGAAATGCTGATGCAATCGCATGATGGGTTTATAAAATTATTACCTGCTTTACCCGACGAATGGAGTGATGGCGCATTTAAAGGCCTGTGTGCAAGAGGTGCTTTTGAATTGGATTTTGTTTGGAAAAATAAAATGGTGACACAATTAAAAATAATATCCAAAGCAGGTATGGTTTGCAGGTTGGAAAATAAACAGGGCTTAAAAATTAAAAGCAATGGTAAAATAGTTGCGGTAAAAAAAATCAGCAACGGCATAATTGAATTTAAAACTGTGAAGGGTGGAATTTATTTTGCAGAATAAAATAATTTGTAACCTTAGCTGTGGTTCGTGTCTTCACGAATCTTTTCTTCGCAGCCACACTTTACTTAGCTTCAATCAACACCACTCCTATATATTTCTTACTTTACAATAATTATAAAAATGGCGCTATGTCAACTTACAAAACTCCCGGTGTTTATATCGAAGAACAAAATGCTTTTCCCAATTCGGCAGTGGCAGTAGCTACAGCTGTGCCGGTATTTATTGGCTATACACAAAAAGCCGAACGCAATGGTAAATCAGTAATTGCCAAACCCACCCGTATCAGTTCAATGGCAGAGTATGTGGAATTATTTGGTAAGGAGTTTAACCATAAATTTTTATTGAACATGCCAACACCGGTAACCGCTTTTGAACCGGCGATGCTGAATGCACCAGCGCAATTTTTTTATTTATACAATTGCATGCGGCTGTTTTTTGCCAATGGTGGCGGCAATTGTTATATCGTTTCGGTGGGCACTTATGGCAATAATGAAAGTATAAAAATAAAAACTGCAGATTTTACTGCAGCAACTATATGGACGGCACTTGAAAAAGAAATAGAACCGACATTGGTTGTAATACCCGATATGGTAAACCGCAGACCGGATTGTTACGGCTTATACAATTTAGTATTACAGCATTGTAAAAAAATGCAAAGCCGTATGGGTATTTTTGATGTGATACCAGATGCTAACGATGCAGATGATGCCACTACAATTTCAGTTTTCAGGGCTGATATTGGCCCCGAAGGATTGAATTATGGAGCGGCTTATTATCCGTTTTTAAATACAACGATTACAGCAGCAAGTGAAATTGATTTTAATAACCTGGCAATACAAAAAGCTGATCTCGTAGAATTATTATGGGCAACTATTGCCCACAAAAAAACTGTTATTGCCCAAGAAGAGGAGGAGAATAAAAAGAAAATAAAAGCGCTTTCTGATACAGCATTGCATCAGTATCTTTTAAGTGCAAGTACAGTTTACCAACAATTGATGGAAGCCATCCGGCAGCGGTTAAATCTTTTACCGCCAAGTGCGGCTATGGCTGGCATTTATACTATGGTAGATAATGCCAGAGGTGTATGGAAAGCACCTGCCAATGTTTCTGTTGCAATGGTTAATTCGCCAGCGGTAAATATTGATCACAACGAACAGGAAAGTATGAATGTGGATGTTAGAGATGGTAAATCTGTAAATGCCATTCGTGTTTTTACAGGCCAGGGCACTTTGGTTTGGGGTGCAAGAACATTGGATGGTAACAGCCAGGACTGGCGCTATATCACTGTACGAAGGACAATGATAATGATAGAGCAATCTTTAAAACTTGCCTGCAGGGCTTATGTGTTTGAGCCTAACGTTGCCAATACATGGGTTACTGTAAAAAGTATGGCCGAAAATTTTCTGACCAATTTATGGAAGCAGGGCGGATTGGCTGGTGCAAAACCAGAAGATGCATTTACTGTAGATGTGGGCTTGGGCAGCACTATGACGCCGGAAGATATTCTGGATGGCTATTTAAATATTATAGTGAAGGTTGCTGTTGTAAGGCCGGCAGAATTTATTGTGATAACTTTTCAACAGCAGCAGCAAAAAAGCTGATTTTTGTTTTTAAAAGATTTCCGTTCCGCCGGGGTCTTCATAGCCGAGCCTTTTGTGTGTAGGCATGAGACCCCGGCGTATAAAAGCGCTTCAAATTTTGTAAGCCCGCTTTCGACAGACTAAAGCTGACAGACCAATAATTTGAAAGTATAAATTGTTTTATATTTGAAAGAACAAATAAACCTTCCTTTAATTAAAATGAAAATCATTTTATTGATATCCGCATTTTTTATTACCGCTGCAGCCACTGCTCAACTAACAGAAAAAGAAAACGGCGATTGGCAGTTAATTGGCAAACTGAAATTCGGTGGTATTACCAAAGCATCGATGGAGTATAAAAATACCGGTACCGATACTACATACCTCTTGTTTGTAAAAGATTTCAGGGAGCAGCCAAAAGACAATTATTTCAGCATTAAGTTTAAAAATACCGATGGTACTTACAGCAGGCTCTACACCATTTTAAAAAGTTTTTTTCTTCCGGAAAATAAAAAAAATAAAGAATATTCCCGAACCTTCGATTTAGGCAATGGCAGCGTTAATGTATCGCACAAGCGTTTAATTACCGGCCGTGGTATTATGTTTTATACCAAAGATGGTTATGCCAACTGGTCGGAAAAAGATATTGATAAATTGTTTGGGTTTTGAGAACATTAATACACTATTTTATAATTATCAATATTGCTGGCCTTTACATCGAAAATGCATTTACAAATACAGAGTAAACTAATTATAAAAATACCGCTGTAGTTGCCCAGCGAAGTATTTTTTACTAAAAAAATACTGCCAAATGCACCTAAAACAATTGCAACATGAATAACGAGTTGCCTTCCGTCAAATATTGCAGCATAACTATCGGGGCTTGCAGTAAAAAAAGCGCCGTTTCTAAAAAAAGCAATTATCAAATAATAACCCTGGCTGAAAATGCTGATGAGTAAACCCAAATTAAAAAGTTTATTCTTAAACAAAATAGTCGTCAGCACAACCCCTTTATCTTTATTTACATTAGCTACAAAGCCAATAAAAACAATTATAAATATGGCATAAAATAAAAAAATGGCTATTCTGGTAAATAAATATTTAACGCCTTTATTAAAGTGGTAAACAAGGTGCTGATTCGTATTTATGTTTTCCGGCGGCTGGTCCTGGCTGAAAATTATTCTTATGGTATTGAATAAAGCCATGATTAAAGTTTCTACCCAAAAGAACCAAAAAGCTTCAAAAGGCTGCCAGTTATAAAACGCCACTCCAAAAACGGGTACCAGGTTAAAAGCGATAATAAATAAAACTGCAATATTTTTATTCATGTTGCTAAAGTAAACAAATAAATAAAATAGTTGGCTTACGGCGGATTTTTACAGCAAGTCTTTTATCAATTTAAATTTATAATGCTACTGTAAAATTCTTTCAAATTTGTACCTTAGCTATACCTTTATAAAATTGTTTTAATAAATCATTTTCCCATAATTTTATTCGTATGAGAAAACATTGCATCATAACCGCTATTTTATTTTGTATTTTTTTATCAGCATTTAGCCAATCTGCAAACACTCATTTTTTTGCAGAGGTTGCAGCAGGTGCTTCAGTTCCTGTGGGTAAATTTGCTGATAAAATTTACAGCTCCGATTTTTTTAAGAGTGATCCTTCAGGCCTTGCAAAAACAGGATTGGGCGTAAGCGTAACAGGCGGCTATCGCATTACTAAACAGGTAAGTATTTTATTGTTATTGGGCAGCAGCCAAAATATGCAGGATGAAAAAGCGTACGAAAATTATTTAAAACAAAAGTATGGTAACAATATTACCATTTCGGTTACAACCAATAACTGGAAAGTAAGAAAAATAATGACCGGCGCATTAATTACTTTACCACTTTCAAAACAAAGCAAATTATTTTTACAACCAAAATTACTGGTTGGTTTCTGTAAAATTAAAATTCCTGATTACCGTTACATCGGGTTCGATCAAAATGGTAACCTGCTGCCTGATAATCTTAGCAGATCCGAAGAGGATCCTGATGGAGCATTTTGTTACCAGGCAGGTGCAGCATTAAAATATGCGCTTTCAAAAAAAATATACATATTACTGGATGCAAATTATTTTTACAGTTCGCCTGTATTAAAATATAATTACAATCCTAACTTTCCCAATCCCGGACCGGCTACTGCAGAGGCCAAAAGAAATTACAATGTATCAAGTGTAAATACTTTTTTGGGAGCAGGAATACATTTATAAAATCGTATTTATAATGCCCCAATTGATCATTTTTATTTTGTATAACCGGTAAATAACTCCTCCCTTTTTATAATACCTTGTGATATAATAAAAATAGTTTCATGAAAAAATATTTGTTTCTACTTCTTACCCCGGCAGCATTACAGGTGTGTGGGCAAACCACTCCAAAAATGGATTTCGAATCTTACAATCCGCCTGCAACACTGGTAGTGCCCACACATCAATTGGTTAAAGCAAAATTTCCTTTTATTGATGTACACAACCACCAGTTTGGTATGGCAGATAAAGACCTGGCTAAGTTGATAGCAGACATGGATAAATTAAACATGAAAGTTATGGTAAACCTTAGTGGCGAAAGTGGCGAACCATTGCAACGATCGGTTGTAAATATTAAAAAGAATTTTCCCAACCGGTTTATAGTATTTGCCAATGTAAATTTTAAAGGAGTGGGAGAAAAAGGCTGGGCCGAAAAAGCGGCGCAGCAGTTAGAAGCCGATGTAAAAAATGGCGCTAATGGATTAAAGATTTACAAGAGCCTGGGTTTTACCGTAAATGATATTGATGGTAAAAGAGTAGCGGTAGATGATGCCCGGCTGGATTTAATTTGGAAAAAAGCGGGAGCGCTAAAAATTCCTGTAATCATACATACTGCCGATCCAAAACCTTTTTGGCAACCTATGGATGAGAAAAATGAAAGATGGCTGGAGCTGGCCACTCACCCGGGACGCAAAAAAAGTGATACCAATCCTGCACCATGGGATACGCTGATTGCAGAACAACACCGTATGTTTAAAAAACATCCCGGCACTACTTTTATCGCTGCTCATTTTGGCTGGTACCCCAACGACCTTGCAAAACTGGGGCAGCTGCTTGATGAAATGCCCAATGTAGTGGTGGAATTTGGTGCTGTAATTGCTGAACTGGGCCGCCAGCCACGTATGGCTAAACAATTTTTTACCCAATACCAGGACCGTATTTTGTTTGGTAAAGACAGTTGGGTGCCGGAGGAATATGCTACGTATTTTCGGGTGCTGGAAACCAACGATGAATATTTTCCGTATCATAAAAAGTACCATGCTTTTTGGGCCATGTACGGCATAGGTTTGCCCGATGAAATTTTAAAAAAAGTATATTACAAAAATGCGTTGCGTATCATTCCAAATATTGATAAAACTTTGTTTGCAGAATAGTTTTTTACAGGATGATTTTGTCTTTACATGATTGCAGCGTAATGCAAAATTATGTTACTTTCACTGAAGTTTTTGTTATCAATAAAAATATACCAGCGGTTACTGCAGCCCAAACCTTTTGCGTAATTTTAAACCTCTAACTAAACTAAAAAAGCATGATGACTAACAAAAAATGGCTGCTTGCCGGCATCTTCTTTTGCATGGCTGCAGCAAATAATTATTGCCAGGCTCAAAACGCATCCAAAAAATTTATTGATCCTGCCAACATGGATAAATCGGTAAAACCAGGCGATGATTTTTATACTTATGCCAGCGGCAACTGGATAAAAAATAATCCTGTGCCGGCAAAAGAAACACGTTGGGGCAGTTTTAATCAACTGCGTGATTTTAATATTAATGCTGTAAAAACGGTTTTAGAAAAAGCCATGGCAGATAAAAATGCAGCACCGGGTTCGGTAAGTAAAAGAGTAGCCGATTTTTATATTGCAGGCATGGATAGTTTGGTTATTGAAAAAAGAGGTTTTTCTCCAATAGAAAATGCCTTAAAAGAAATTGAAGCCATCAGTAGTGAGGCTGCTGTTTTAAAAATGATTGCCTGGTTAAGAACTACAGGCTCCGGCTCACCGTTATATGGTTTTAATGTGGGGCAGGACAGGAAGAATGTAGAGATCATGATTCCACAATTCAGCCAGGGTGGCACCACGCTGCCCGACAGAGATTATTATTTAAAAACAGATGGCCGAAATGCAGAAATTCAACAAGCCTATAAAAATTATATTACTACGCTGTTTACTTTAACCGGCACTGGTAAAGAAATGGCTGAAAAAAATGCTGCCACCATTTTTGAGCTGGAAAAAAAATTAGCACAGGCACAAATGAGCAGGGTAGAAATGAGGGATCCTTATAAAACCTACAACAAACTGCAGGTGGAGGATTTTAGTAAAACAACACCGGGTTTTAACTGGCGGGAAGTGCTGGCCGATCTTAAAATAAAAAACCAGGACAGTGTGCTGGTGAATAACCCTGTATTTTTTGCAACGGTAGCAGGCTTATTAAAAACTGTTTCGTTAGATGATTGGAAAACATATTTGCAATGGAATGTTTTAAAAGCTGCAGCGCCATATTTAAGCAGTGCTTTTGTGGATGCTAATTTTGCTTTTACCCAGGTGCTCTCCGGTCAACGCATTCAAACACCACGCTGGCAAAGAATGTCGCAGTTAACCGATGGCTCAATTGGCGAATTGCTGGGACAGTTGTATGTAAAAGATTATTTTAAACCCGAAGCAAAAGTGCGGATGGCGGAGTTGGTAACCAATTTGCGTAAAGCTTTTGCTAACAGAATAAACAAATTGGATTGGATGAGTCCTGAAACCAAAACCAAAGCTTTAGCAAAGCTGGCTGCCTTTCGCCCAAAAATTGGCTACCCCGATAAATGGAGAAACTATGATGGGCTGGTAGTAAATAAAAATACTTATTTTGAAAACGTACGCAATGTTGGTGCATGGAATTACAATTACATGATAAACCAGTTGGGCAAACCGGTTGACAGGGAACGCTGGGGCATGACCCCACCAACAGTAAATGCGTATTACAATGCAACATTAAACGAAATTGTTTTTCCTGCAGGAATTTTGCAATTACCATTTTTTGATGCTAAGGCAGATGATGCTTTAAATTATGGCGGCATAGGTGCAGTAATTGGTCACGAAATGTCGCATGGCTTTGATGATAATGGCAGCAAGTATGATGCTGATGGTACTTTAAGAAACTGGTGGACAGAAGAGGACCGCACCAAGTTTGACGCTAAAACAAAAACCCTGGCACAGCAATTTGATGCGTACACCGTACAGGATAGCATACACGTGAATGGAAAACTTACTTTGGGAGAAAACATTGGCGACCTGGGTGGTTTAAATGTAGCCTATGAAGCTTTTAAAATGACGCCGCAGGGAAAAAGTATGAAAACCATTGATGGCTTAACGCCTGACCAGCGATTCTTTTTGGCCTGGGCACAGGTGTGGCGCAATAATACTTTGCCTCAAACCGAAGCACAGCTTATTATTACTGATACACACTCGCCGGGGCAGTACCGAACTATTGGAGCGCCGGTAAATATGGATGCCTGGTACAAAGCCTTTAATGTAAAAGAAGGAGATAAACTGTATAAAAAACCAGCAGACAGGATACGCATCTGGTAAAAATAAAAATTTTATAAATACCCGGATAATACGCCGGGTATTTTTTATGTCAGCAATTATGTAAAACTGCAAACACAATATTGTTACTATTTAAAAAAAACTTTTCCAGAAAATAATATGTAAATAGTTTTAAGATTGAAAGATGAATTGAACTTTGATCACACACAAAAAAATCTCTCCCTTCTTTTTATGTATTAGACATGCAACATTTAATAATAACCCTGCCTTAAATTTACCAGTAAAGCCATTGTTGGATTAAATTTTGTTGTAAACTAATTATGCAAAACTGGAAAAATAAATTACTGCAAACCGCCATAAAATTTGATGATGCTGCAGATAAATGGATAGCAACTTTAAAACAACGGTTGGGTACTTTTGATGCTGTACAAATTGTGCCTTACCGTACTTATGGCACGCCTTATAAAATTTATGTAAGGGGGCGTGTACTGGAAGATAAAAAAATTACCAAAGCAAAAGATGGTGATGGCCTGATAAATAATTTGCTAAACATGTACAAGCGTTTTGAAAGTGATGAAGTGGCCGGAGCAAAACTGCAATTACAATTGGGCAGCAAAACATACACGGTTATTACTGATAAAGAAGGTTATTTTGTTTTTGATATTAGTCCTGATGAGCCTTTAATAACCGAAGCATTATATCATGTGCTGCCATTAACGTTGATTGATGCTCCTATACCATCTGGTGCTGTAACAGCTGAAGCTGAAATGATGATACCACCTGCCGATGCTGAGTATGGCATCATAAGTGATATTGACGATACTATAATACAAACAGGTGCCGTAAATATGGTGGCCATGGGCAAAACCGTTTTGCTGGGTAATGCCCGAACCCGTTTACCATTTGCAGGGGTAACTGAATTTTACAAAGCCCTGCAACTCGGCCGCAATGGCAAGCGTAATAATCCTTTTTTTTATGTTAGCAGCAGCCCCTGGAATTTGTACGACCTGCTAACAGATTTTATGGATTTTAATGAAATACCTGCAGGCCCTGTTTTATTAAGAGATTTTGGTTTGAATGAATCATTTATCGGCGGCGATTATATGAATCATAAATTTAAAGCCATTGCACAAATACTGGATACCTATCCGCACCTGAACTTTGTGCTGGCGGGAGATAGTGGAGAGCAGGATCCGCCAATTTATTATGAAGTGGTGAAAAGGTATCCGGGCCGCATTATAAGTATTTACATCCGTGATGTTGCGGCAGGCACCAAACAACAAATTGCAAAAGATATTGCTGGAGCTATACAAAAAGAAGGTGTGGAAATGATACTGACTGAAAATTCGGTTACGGCAGCAGAACATGCTGCAACTGCCGGTTTGATATTTAAAGAACTTATACCTGCTATTGAACAAGATAAAAAAGAAGATGAAGGTGTTGCTGCAGGAAAAGTTGAAGCTGGCGAATGATTTTTATTATTTTTATTAAACAAAAATTTTACGGGATAAACCTGGTTTAAGACTATAAAAATAAAACTGTAGAATATTATCATTGATTGAGGCAATAAAACCCCTGTAAATTTAATTTGCAAACCCTTTTTAATAGTAAAATTTTGTTGGCACAAAATTATCAGCCTCTTTAAAAAAATATAATTTATGCAAACAGCAACAGCAACATCAGACATTTTAAACGATCTTGTTTTAATAAATAATGATCGTATTGCAGGTTACCAAAAAGCCATTGATGAATTAAAATCGAGTGATGACGCATCCGAAAACTTAGACCTTACTTTGCTTTTTGAGAGAATGATTGACGAAAGCAGGGAAAACCGTAATGCATTAGGCCAGGAGGTACAGGTATTGGGTGGAGAAATGGAGAAAGGTACAATGACCAGCGGAAAAATTTTCAGGGCCTGGATGGATGTAAAAGCTTTATTTACCGGTAAAGACAGGCATGCTATTCTTGCCAGTTGCGAAACAGGTGAAGACGCAGCTCAAAAAGCCTATGCCTCTGCATTAGAAGAAGAAGAAGATTTACCTGCTTTTTTAAAACAAATGGTTAGCAAACAAAAAGAAGCATTAAAAAAATCTCATGATGAAATAAAAGCGTTAAGAGATGCCACGGAATAATTTTTAAGTGGTGTTTAAAACATTTTATTTTTTTAAAATTTACAGCCCAAAGAAAAGCCACCAGCTAAAAACTGGTGGCTCCCGGCTGCATTGGCCGGGCAGATTATTTGTTGAGCTTTCGGCTAAAAATTTTTTACCGAAGATGCCCATGACTTATCTGTAGATTGCATGAATACCTCCTTTTTATTTGATGAGTAATAAAGTTAGTATTTTTTTAATGGAATCTCTATAGCAAATAAAAAACTAACAAAATTTTATTATCTTCTTTTGGATAATTTTAATTCAGGGATGCTGCATTTTCTGCATCAGTAAAAACCACTCCGCTAAAACCTTTTATTACATTATACAAAGTGTCTTTTTCAATGGGCTGGTGTTTTACCTGTTTATTTTATGTAACCAATTCCTGCGTACCCATATTTGGTGTTTATTCTAAGCCTTGATTTGTGTCTCAAATCATTCGCAACAATCTTTGTTTTTTATTTAAGGCAATGCAATTGTTATCCATTGTATATTTCCATTTGCAGCCTGGTTTCTTCCAGGTCTAGTTCACGTTCTATCTTACGTAATACTTCTTCACTTGCTTCGCCGCTGCGGTGCATTTTTTCAAGCGATTGTCTTTCCATAGCAATAAGATCTATTTGCAGTTTTGTAAACTCGTTAAATATATTACCGGCAAGCGTTTGTCCTTTGCCGAAATAATTAGAAGGCAGTTCGGTTCTTTGCAGCCGGTTGTATTTTACTTCGTACTTGCTTTTAATATGTGCAATAATTCATCCTGCAGCAGCGACAGGTTTTCTTCGATATGCATAATAATACTGCTGGCTACCTGTGTGCGTACTTCATATTCCTGTGCGGCGGCAGAGTACCGTTCCATTTTCATTTTACGAATGATCCAGGGAAGTGTTAAACCCAGTAATACGAGTGTAGTAAGTATTACACAAAAAGAAAGGTAAATGATAAGATTACGATTGGGAAAAGCAGTACCATCAGGTAACGTAAGCGGTATTGCCAGTGCAGCCGCCATTGATACCACTCCACGCATGCCGGCCCATCCAAAAATTACCATATTACGTGGATCAAAAGCTTCTTTCTCTCTAATACGTTTACTTAAATAACGGGGCAGCAAAGCCGCAGGAACAACCCAAACAAAACGAACAATAATTACTACTACACTTATTGCCACGCCATACAATACCAATGCACTTGCAGGATAATCATTTATGCCCTGCATTACACTGCGTAACTGCAAACCTATGAGTACAAATATCAGCCCGTTTAAAATAAATATTACCACTTCCCAAACAGAGTATGCCATAATGCGGCTTTGGTGGCTGAATATTTCACCCGACCTGAAGGAAAGATATAAACCTGTGGCAACTACTGCAAGCACTCCCGAAAAATGAAATTGCTCGGCCAGCAAATAGGAGGCAAAGGGTGCTAAAAAAGTAAGGGTTACTTCTATCACCGAATCGCAAACAAATTTTTTATGAATGATATACATGATATAACCTACCGCAAGGCCAATGGCAATACCGGCAGCAGCCACCATTAAAAAATTAAGGCTGGCTTTCCATAAAATAAAATTGCCGGCAGTAATAGCTGTTAATGCATACTTATAAGCTACCAGGCCGCTGGCATCGTTTACTAAACTTTCGCCTTCCAGTATAGTTATCATACGTGGCTGCAATCCCAAACCTTTTGTAACAGAAGTTGCTGCAACAGCATCGGGTGGTGATACAATGGCACCAATTAAAAATGCTGCAGGCCAGCTTAAACCGGCAATAAGCCAGTGTGCTGCGCATGCAACCAGCACAGTTGTAAAAATAACCAACCCAATAGCGGCTAAACTTATCGGTCTTATGTTGGCTTTAAATTCGTGCCAGCTTGTATTCCATGCAGCAGCATATAATAATGGCGGTAAGAAAATAATGAACACCACTTCGGGGCTTAAGGCAATTACAGGCAGGCCGGGTATTATGCTTATGCAAACACCACCCAATACCAATGCAATGGGTAAAGGGAATTTGTATTTGTTGCTTAACAAGCCCAAAAACACAATGCCAAATAATAAAAGGATGATGACAGCTATATTTTCCATGACTGTAAAAATAGCAAAGGGAAAATGGTATAGAAATTATTTTTTAATAGTTTAAAGCATGTATCGTTTTATCGCAGGCGTTCCGCAAATGACTTTGCTGAAAATTTGCAAAACAGCAGTTACAAAAGCAACCCATTTTATTAATAGCTGGTAAACCTGGAGTAATTTTTTGTTTTTTTTCAACCAGTTTTTGCGTAACGTCCAGGTGGTGCACCATACGGCAATGATCATCATGCATATGTACCTAAATTTGAAAATTGTAAAAGCTATCGAACCTTTAAGAATGGGCAGTATCATTTCGTTAAGCGGCGCTTCAAAAAAAAATTCTTTCCATTGTATAAGCAGCATCGTTTTTATGTTTCCAAAAGTACATACTGCTGATGGCTGCTTTATACGTATTTATAATTTTATTGGTAGCAACCCCGTAATAAATTTTTTTATCTAAACTTCCACTGCCGGTTAAATCAAACATAGAACTGCAGCCCGAAAAGAGCAGTACAATTAAAAAAGAAAAAAATAATTTAGATATACTTATGCTTTTAATTCATCGATGCCACATTTTCTGCATCAGTAAAAACTACTTCGCTAAAATCTTTCACTACATTATACAAAGTATCTCTTTCAATGGGTTGGCGCTTTACCTGTTTAATTAATGTAACCAATTCCTGCGTACTCATTTTTGGTGTTTGTTCTTCGCTGCCGGCCATCGAATATATTTTTGTACTGTCATCAATAGTGCCATCAATATCATTTACACCAAAGCTTAAACTCAATTGTGCATTTTGCCTGCCCAACATGGGCCAATAGGCTTTAAGGTGAGGAAAATTATCTAAATATATTCTTGCTATAGCATACAGCCGCATGTCTTCGGTAATAGTACTTTCAGGTACATGGCTCATATCATTATCGTGGTTACGGAATTTTAATGGAATGAAAGTATTAAACCCTTTTGTTTTATCCTGCAGGTCACGTAATCTTCGCATGTGATCAATGCGATGTTCGTATTTTTCGATATGGCCGTACAGCATGGTGGCATTGCTGTGCATACCTAATTTATGTGCCTCTTCATGAATGTTCAACCAACCGTTGGCATCTACTTTATCGCCAGCAATTTCATCTCTAATCTTCGGGTGAAAAATTTCGGCACCGCCACCTGGCAAACTATCCAAACCTGCTTCATGTAATTTTTTCATGCCTTCGGCAGAAGAGAGTTTTGCTTTTCTAAACATATAATCCAACTCTACTGCAGTAAATGCTTTTACATGTAAGGTTGGCCGGTGAGCTTTTATTTTTTGCATCAGCTCAATAAAATAATCCATATTCATTTTTGGATGAACGCCTCCTACAATATGCACTTCAGTAATAGGTTTGCCATCGTAAGTTTTTACAATATCCAGCATTTGATCAATACTCAATTCCCAACCTTCTTCTTTATGTGCATACAAGCGGCTGTAGCTGCAAAATTTACAACTGAATACGCAAACATTGGTAGGTTCAATATGAAAATTGCGGTTGAAGTAAGTTTTATTGCCATGCAATTTTTCTCTTATAAAATTTGCCAAAGCGCCAACAAAAGCAAGACTGCCTTTTTCAAAAAGCACTAAACATTCTTCGTCTGTAATTCTTATGCCGGCTTTTACTTTTTGGGCAATATTTTTCAGGTCTGCATCAGCAGTATTATTGATTAATATATCTATTGAAACACTCATAGTATTTTTTTGCAAATTTACGATGATAACAGAAGTTTAAACATTCTTTTTTAGAACAAATACTTGTAATCCTGTTAATGATTACCTTTTTATAAATCGCCTTATTTAAAAAGTATTCGTCAACTTAAGTTCAAAGCCTTGTTGCAATTCTTTTCAGAATAAATGTATATCTTCCAAGTCTAAACTAAGCAGGCATGAGTATTAAGTTTCGTCTTACAATAATGAGTTTTTTGCAGTTTTTTGTATGGGGTATCTGGCTTATTTCATTAGGTGGATATATGTTTGTGAACTTTGGTACCGAACCAAATATTGGGTCAAAAATTGGCAATACTTATGGCACAATGGGGTGGGCATCTCTATTCATGCCAGCTTTAATGGGTATTCTTGCTGATAAGTATATGAGGGCCGAAATTGTTTTGGGCATTTGTCATATACTTGGCGGTTTAGCATTGTATTATGCAAGCTCAGTTAGCAATGCTGGAGATATGTATTGGGCTATTTTTTTAGTAAGCAGTTTTTACATGCCTACAATTGCCTTAAGCAATTCTGTTTCTTATAGTTTGTTGAGCAAAAATAATTTTGATATACAAAAATCATTTGCGCCTATCCGTGTTTGGGGAACAGTAGGTTTTATTGTAGCAGAGTGGGCTGTTGATTTACTTGGCTGGACTAAAAATAACAACCAGTTTTATTTTGCAGCAGCTGCCGGAATATGTACAGGTTTATATTGCTTTAGCTTACCCCATGTAGAAGTAAACAGATCAACAGAAAAAAAATCTTTTGCAAGCCGTTTAGGTTTGGATGCCTTTCAGTTGTTTAAAAGTCCTATAATGGCAAAATTCTTTTTGTTTGCCATGTTTTTAGGAGCGGCATTACAAATAACAAATATGTTTGGCAATCCTTTTTTGGGTGATTTTGGAAAAATACCTGAGTATGCCGAAAGTTTTGCAGTAAAACACAGCAATATTCTTATTTCACTTTCACAAATATCTGAAACCTTGTTTATTCTTGCTATACCATTTGTATTACGTCGTTTTGGTATTAAACAAGTGATGTTTATTAGCATGGTTGCATGGGTGCTTAGATTTGGGCTGTTTGGTGTTGGTAATCCAGGTTCAGGATTGTGGCTCTTATTATTATCAATGATTGTTTATGGCATGGCTTTCGACTTCTTTAATATTTCCGGTTCACTGTTTGTTGACAAGGAAGCAAAACCTGCTATAAGGGCTAGCGCACAAGGTTTATTCATGCTAATGACAAACGGGTTAGGCGCTATTCTTGGAGGGCTGTTTGCTGGTAAAGTCGTGGACTATTTTACTGACGCTAATGGCTTAAAAAACTGGCAAAATATCTGGTTCTCATTTGCAGTATATGCTTTTGTAATTGCGATACTTTTTTTAATATTTTTTAAGTACAAACACAACCCCAAAGATGTTGCTTCTGTAGCCCATTAAAATAAAAAATCCTCTGCATTATACAGAGGATTTTTTTTACAACATAAGGTTGTAATTACTTTAACGCTTCTATCTTTTTTACAAAGTTTGCTTTTGGTTGTGCACCAACTAATTTGTCAACCACCTGGCCGCCTTTTACAAAAAGGATAGCAGGAATACTGGTGATACCATAGTTCATAGAAACCTGTGGGTTATGATCGACATTTACTTTACCAATGTTTACCTTGCCTTCGTATTCTTTTGCCAGTTCTTCAATAACTGGTCCTATTGCACGGCATGGACCGCACCATTCTGCCCAAAAATCAATAACGGTTAATTTATCGCTGTCTAAAACATCTGTTTTAAAATTTGCATCTGTGAATTCGTGTGCCATATATTTTATTTTATATTTTTTAGAAAGAGGACAAATTTAAGCCCAAACTTTCTATTGTGCTGTAATGACATATCCACATAGTGTTAATGTGCCAAAATGAAAGAGCAAATATGCCACGGAGGCACGGAAACACAGATAAGAAAAATTGCAAAAAGCGAAAAGATCTTAAAAAATTTGACTCTAAAAGTCCCCTTCAGGGGATTTAGGGGCTTTCCTAAGCCGTTACCACACTCACTTCCACATCTAAATTATCGTTTAAGAACAAGGCCATTTCGTCGTTCATAGTAAAACCTTTCTCCAAACTGTACATGCCTACTTTAAAATTATTACGCAGATCTTTAACATTAAATTTTAGCGATGTTTTGCCGGGGTTGCTCTTTACATTATTATCAATAAAGTTTATCATGCCTTCATTAATAAATTGCGGCTGCACATCAATTACTACCTGCTTAGTTAAATTTGGTTTTACGGTTTCTAACAAATGTATCCTGCTTAAATTAAATTGATATTCGGTGCTGTTGTAGCGTTGTTTAAATCCGCCTTCCACCAAAACAATCATTCCTTTTTCTAAATAGTTCTGATATTTTACATAATCTTCGCTCCACAACATAAATTCGGCTTTGCCGGTAAAATCTTCAATAGTTAAGATGCCGAAATTTTTACCGGTTTTAGTTAAGCGGTGTGCTGCATCAATTACCAAACCTGCCACTCTAAATTGTTTTGCAGGATTAGGATTGCTGTTGACATTGTTTTTAAACTCTACATAATCTGCCAGCGAAGTAATATTGTAATGTTTTAATTCAAACTTATAATTATCCAATGGATGGCCGCTGATGTACATGCCCGTAACTTCTTTTTCATAATCTAATTGCTGTACCAAAGGCCAGGGTTCGCAAACAGATAATTTGGGTGTTGATATTTCGGGCATAGCCAAGTCTCCAAATAAAGTATTGGAAGTATTGGCAGTTTGCGATTGAAAAACATTGCCAAACTTAATAATTTTTTCCAACCCCGAAACATCCCCAGGTGCCTGGTAAAAATATTGCGCCCTAATAATATCGGTAAAGCAATCAAAGGCTCCACTGTATGCCAAACTCTCCATCGATTTTTTATTTACCGATTTTTGGTTGCATCTTTTTGCCAGGTCAAAAATGGTTTTAAAAGCGCCGTGTTTATCTCTTTCAATAATAATATCTTCAATTGCTTTTTCACCCACACCTTTTAAACCGCTGAAACCAAAACGTATTTCTCCCTTTTTATTTACAGCAAAACCATTCTGGCTTTCATTAATGTCCGGCCCCAGTACGGTTAAGCCCATACGCTTGCATTCTTCCATAAAGAAAGTTATCTTATCAATACTGCCGGCCTGGTTTAAAACTGCCGCCATATATTCGCTGGGATAATGCGCTTTTAAATAAGCTGTTTGATACGCCACAAATGCATAACAGGTACTGTGCGATTTATTAAAGGCGTATTGTGCAAAGGCTTCCCAATCTGTCCATATTTTTTCTAACTTTTCTGCCGGGTGATTTTTAGCAGTGGCACCTGAAATAAACTGTGCCTTCATTTTGTTCAGCACCGCAATTTGTTTTTTACCCATCGCCTTACGCAACACATCCGCATCACCTTTGCTAAAGCCTGCTAACTTTTGCGATAGCAACATCACCTGCTCCTGGTACACTGTAATACCGTAGGTTTCTTTCAGGTGTTCTTCCATATCGGGCAAATCGTATTCTACCTGCTTTTTGCCGTGCTTACGGTCAATATATTCCGGGATGTAACTCATTGGTCCCGGACGATATAGCGCATTCATTGCAATTAAATCATCAAACTTATCTGGTTTTAATTCCCGTAAATATTTTTGCATGCCGGCACTTTCAAATTGAAAGGTGCCGTTGGTATCGCCACGCTGGTAAAGCTGGTAAGCTTTTTCATCATCTAAAGGAATAAAATCAATATCTATAATTACACCATGATTTCTTTTGATAAGAGATAACGCCGTTTTTAAAATGCTTAAAGTTTTTAAACCCAAAAAGTCCATTTTAATTACCCCAGCTTCTTCAATAGAATTGCCTTCAATTTGTGTCAACCACAATTCACTTTCTTTTGATGTAGCAACAGGTAATAATTCCGTAAGATCTTTAGGCGCAATAATTATTGCTGAGGCATGAATGCCGGTGTTGCGTACGGAACCTTCTAAAATTTCTGCTTCGTGTAAAATGGTACTGCGTAAATCGGTGCCGGCATAAATGGCCCGTAATTGTTTTACATTTTCCAGATCATCTGCCTGTAATGCTTCTTTTTCTTCTAAAGATTTTTCTCCTCCTTTGGCTTCTTTAATAGTGAAAGGGGCATGCAATAATCTTTTTAAATTTATACCCGGCCGCTCCGGAACTAATTTTGATAAAGCCCTGCTCTCGGTTAATGGAAGATCCATAACCCTGGCCACATCGGCAATACTGCTTTTTGCAGCCATGGTGCCATACGTAATAATTTGCGCCACCTGGTTTTTGCCATATTTCTGTACTACATAATCAATAACTTTTTGGCGGCCATCATCATCAAAATCCGTGTCAATATCCGGCATGCTTTTACGCTCCGGGTTTAAAAATCTTTCGAAAAGCAAATTATATTTTATAGGATCTATGTTGGTAATGCCAATACAATATGCTACTGCACTACCAGCAGCCGAACCACGACCAGGGCCAATAAATACGCCAATATCCCTGCCATGTTTTATAAAATCGCTTACAATTAAAAAGTAACCGGCAAAGCCCATTTTTCTTATTACGCCTAATTCAAATTGCAAACGTTCTTCACTTTCAGGGGTTAAAATTTTATATCGTTCTTTGGCACCACTCCAGGTTAAATGTTCTAAATAATCATCCTGCGATTTGTAGGTAGGAGGGACTTCAAAAAATGGTAATAAAATTTCTTTCTTCAGATCCAGTACATCTATTTTATCTACTATTTCATTGGTATTATCAATGGCTTCGGGTAAATCTTCAAACACTTTGATCATCTCCACCGTGTTCTTTAAAAAAAACTGATCGTTTGGAAAAGCGAAGCGTTTGTTTTTTACCATTATATCATCATCGCTAAACTCACGCAGGGCAGGAGTGGCCTGCTTTTCGCCGGTGTTGATACAGAGTAAAATATCGTGTGCATTAAAATCTGATTGGTCTACATAATGAGAATCATTGCTTGCAATAACTTTTACATTGTATTTTTTTGCAAATTTTAATAATACCGCATTTACTTTTTCCTGATCGGGAATACCGTGACGCTGCAGCTCCACATAATAATCCTGCTGAAAAATATTGAGCCACCATTTAAATTCATTCTCGCCTTCTTCTTCGCCTTTTTTAAGAATGGTTTGAGGAACCAATGCACCAAGGCAACAGGTAGTTGCAATTAATCCTTCGTGGTATTTATGAATGAGCTCTTTATCAATACGTGGATATTTGGAATACATTCCTTCTATATAACCCAGTGAAGTAAGCTTCACTAAATTTTTATAGCCAATATCATTTTTCGCTAAAAGTATCTGGTGATTGCGGGGATCTTTTTCTTCTTTACTAAAAGTTTTGCGGTGCCTGTCGGTAGTAATATAAAATTCACAACCCACCACTGGTTTTACTTTTAGAGTGCCATCTGCATTTTTATGATTGTAGGCTTCTTTTACAAATTCAAAAACACCAAACATATTACCATGGTCGCTAATGGCTAATGCCGGCATGCCGTCTGCAATGGCTTTTTTATATAAATTTTTTATAGAAGCTGCGCCATCTAATAAAGAGAATTGGGTGTGTACGTGTAAGTGTGAGAATTTCATGCCCCTGTCTCAGCCGCGGCGGAGAACTTAGTTTTAAAGATTATTTAAATATTTTACAGCATTAAACCCGATAATAGAAAAGATGTTTAATAAAGTTTCCCCTTCGTAAGCCCCTTCAGGGGTTTGGGGTATGCAAATATCGGTTACAATAAAATGACTGATGGGCCGTTTTATCCACAGGCTATAGCAAATTTAGTTTATTGTAAATGAATACTTTAACAACTAAGTTTGCTAAAAGCTTGCATATGCCGGCGATGGGGCGTACCTTCGCCGGGCATTAGAAAAATACTATTTATTAACCAGTTTGTAGGACAAGGTTTAAAGATCAGAGTAGATAAACAGCGTAATTTAAGAACAATCAGACGACCAAAGAACACAAGATTAAGTTGTACATACGCTTAAACCAAAAGTTTACGTATGAAAAATTTACTTTTTGTTTCTGTTGCCGCTGGCATCTTTTCAGGAACATCAATATCCGTAAAAGCACAAAATTCCGTTAACACGGTTAAGTTTGTCGCACAACCAAAAAAATCAGTTCAATTTATTGAAGGCATTGAGATAAAACGTGATGCACAGGCAACTGCTGCTGAAGTGGACGTTTGGGCAGTAAATGTCAAAAAAAATGCTTTGCAGGAAACTCCAAAAGTTATCAACAATGAAGTTGTTGCAAAAACGGGTTTGGCTATTGAGGCCTGCTCGCCTTTGCAATTTAAGTTTGCACAAATGATGGATACGGATGTGGAAACTTTAACCAATACAAAACTATATTCTGCTATAGATAATTGGTGGGCTACACGTTACCGGTATGGTGGCACTACCAAAAAAGGAATTGACTGCAGCGCTTTAACAGGAGTACTATTAAGCGAAGCGTATGGTATTGCATTACCCCGTACGGCAAGAGATCAGTATGCAAAAAGCGAAAAAATTAAAAAAGCAGATTTACTGGAAGGTGATTTAGTTTTTTTTAATACAAGAGGTGGCGTAAGCCACACAGGCGTTTATTTGGGCAATGGTTATTTTGTACACGCCAGTGTACATGCCGGTGTTACTATCAATAGTTTAAACGATGATTATTACAGCAGAAAATATATTGGTGGCGGAAGAATAATTACAGAGTAAATTTATTTTCTATTTCATCCTCAAGATTGTCAGGCTGAGCTCATCGAAGCCGGGCTAAATAAAATGCTGCTTCTTTTCTTTATTAACTCGCTCTCTACATCCGCTTGTGCCGAAGACAGTATTATAATTGTTGACTTGATGAATTTTTATACTGTCATTTCCCCTTCTTAGAAATAACAAGGTTAGTTTAACTTCTTTGTCTTCAAATAAAAATTTGCATTCACTACAAAAGTTTTTCCATCATACCAATCAGCCAATTTTAATTCCTGCCATTTATCAGTGGGCTTAATCCATTGTTCAGCTTTATCCTGGCTGCCTAAATAAATTTTTAATGGTAAATTAAAACCTTTAACACAGCTATCGTATTTAAAAGAAATGGTTTTGCGGTTGATTTTATACTGCAGTACAGGTATTTGTATGGTTCTTAAATACTGATCAAAAACTTTACTAAAATTAAACTTGCTTTCTTTGCTGATATAATTTTCAATTTGTTTTGTAGTAACCGTTTGATGATAAAAAGTTTTATTCAATCCTCTTAACAGCATTCTGAATGCTTCATCATTATCCATTACCTGGCGTATGGCATGTAACATGTTACCGGCTTTGGGATACATGTCGCCGCTGCCTATTTTGTTTACATTGTACGGGGCAATAATGGGGATATCGTTTTGAATACCTTTTCTTGTACCAATACAATATTCATTACCGGCAGGTTTACCATAAAAATAATCAGTAAATAAAGTTTCGCTGTAGTTGGTAAAACCTTCATGCACCCACATATCAGCAATATCTTTAGTGGTGATGTTGTTGGCAAACCATTCGTGGCCGCTTTCATGTACAATAATAAAATCCCATTTTAATCCCCAGCCGGTGCCGCTTAAATCTCTTCCCAAATAACCATTTTGATATTTGTTGCCGTATGCCGTTGCACTCTGGTGTTCCATGCCCAAATGCGGTGCATCAACTAATTTATAACCATCTTTATAAAATGGATAG
>NZ_JANMUN010000134.1:0-10856 GCF_031391665.1 Ferruginibacter sp. | reverse complement strand
GCTTACAGATAAACCCCTCACCTTTTATATCAAGATAGCCCCGGGCAGCAGTCGTAACGAGCTCGTGATGTATGCAGAGAACTTAGGCAGCATTCCTCCCAACACTGCATTGATGATAATTTATGATGGTAAAAAACGTTATGAATTAAATATCAGCAGTACGAAAAATAGTAATGGGGTTGTTGCGTTTACGCTGAAGGAGTAGTTCTACAATTCTTAAAAAATATTATACGCTAAAAATGAATTATGAATAAATTATAATGTATATTTATTCATAATTCATTTTTTCCAAAAAGTATCTACTATGAGAAAATTAGTTTTTCTAATTTTTATATTTTTTTCTACCGCTGTTTTTTCACAAAAAAATTTTATTGCCGCCCCTATTAATTTAATTTCACCTCGCTCTGCACAAACAATTTTAATACCCTGTTTATTTAATGGGGATTTTTCTTTCGAATTTAATCCCTGTAACCCATCTTCCGTAAAGTTTATCCCCAGTACCACACTGTTTAGTTCTGTTGAGTGGGATTTTGGAGATTTAACCCCTCACAGTACTTTAAATTCTCCAACTCATGTATATACAGCTTATGGAAATTATATTGTAAAGATGATTTTATTTGGGCCTTCCTGCAGTGATACTATAACCAAAAATATTTCGATAAACTTACAAAACGACAATACATTAATAACTACAAATGATACCACTATTTGCTTAGGTACGTCTAAATTATTAAAGACACAGCTATCAAATAATTTTTGCTGGACCCCAACAACTTATTTAAACAACCCTTTACTAAACAACCCCACTACATCTACCCCAACAAATATTACTTATTATTATACAGCAGAAGTTTTAGGGAATAATTTAATTGTTAATGGGAATTTTAGTGCAGGCAATACGGGTTTTACATCTGGGTACACACATACTACACCTAACACATCGGAAGGGCAGTATTTTATTGGAACTAATCCAGTAGCATGGAATCCAGGTGCTGCACCATGCACCGACCATACAACAGGTTTCGGAAATATGATGATGGTGAATGGGGCAGCAACACCTGGCACAATTGTTTGGCAAGAAACCGTGAATGTTACTACAAATACAAATTACAATTTTGCCTGTTGGGTACAATCAATTTATTTTGCTGAGCCAGCACAACTGCAATTTTCAATAAATAATATTTTAATTGGCCCTGTGTTTTCACCCGGTTCTGTTACCTGCAACTGGCAAAGATTTTTTTCTAATTGGAATTCAGGAAATAATACTACTGCTGTAATTTCAATTGTAAATTTAAATACGGTATTAGGAGGAAATGATTTCGCATTAGATGATATTTCCTTTGCACCGGTTTCCATTAAAAGAGATAGCGTAAAAATTACTGTGGATGCACCTGTGGTTTCTGCAACAGGCAATACCACCATTTGTACAGGCAGTTCTGCACAATTGAACGCAACTGGTTCTGCGACTTACAGCTGGTCTCCAGTTACAGGCCTTTCTAATCCGTCAATTGCTAATCCGGTGTCCACACCAGCTGCTACCACAAGCTACACTGTTACCGGAACCACCATTAATGGATGTACTGCTCAGTCTGGTGTAACAGTTACAGTTCTTCCTGCTGCAAATTTTGATTTCTCTTATCAGCAAAATGTTTGCAATCCATTATCTGTACAATTTTTTACAGCAGGAGCAAACCCGGTAAATCCATACTGGTCTTTTGGCGACGGAAATACTTTGCTGGGTAACAATCCAACTCATGTTTATACAGCATTAGGAAATTATACTGTAAAATATCATATTGATAATGCTACATGCCCTGATACAATTACAAAAATAATTTCGCTTCAATTATCAAATGCAGATATTGTACTTACATCCGATACTACTATTTGTTTTGGCAGCACAAAATTATTAAGGGCGCAGTCATCTGGTAATTTTTGCTGGTCTCCCACTACTTACTTAAATAACCCAGCATTAAGTAATCCAACCACATCTGCCCCGACCAATATAACTTATTTTTATACTGCAGAAGTTTTGGGCAATAACATAATTGTGAATGGGGATTTTAGTGCAGGAAATACAGGGTTTACATCTGCATATACTTATGCATCTACCAATACAATACAAGGTGAGTATTTTATTGGCACAAATCCGGTAGCATGGAACCCTGGTGCTGCTCCATGTGTTGACCATACCTCAAGTGGTGGAAATATGATGCTGGTGAATGGAGCAACCACTCCGGGTACAATTGTTTGGAGAGAAACAGTAAATGTAACTGCAAATACAAACTACAATTTTGCCTGTTGGGTACAATCAATTTATTTTGCCGAGCCTGCACAACTTCAATTTTCGATTAATAATATTTTAATTGGGTCAGTATTTTCACCAGGTTCCACAACCTGTAACTGGCAAAGATTTTTTTCTAACTGGAATTCGGGCAGTAATACAACAGCAATAATTTCAATTGTAAATTTAAATACAGTTGCAGGGGGTAACGATTTTGCATTAGATGATATTTCCTTTGCACCTGTTTCTATTAAAAGAGACAGTGTAAAAATTACTGTGGATACACCGGTTGTAAACACTATTGCAGATGTTAGTGTATGTGCCGGGGTTCCCGTTCAGTTAAATGCAACGGGTGCTTCAACTTATGTTTGGACACCAGCAACTGGGTTATCCAACCCCAATATTGCAAATCCATTAGCAATACCACAAACAAATACACGGTATACCGTTAATGGCACAACAGTAAATGGTTGTTTTGCTTCAGATTTTGTTGATATTACTGTTTTACCCAAACCTGTAATTACAAAAACTGCTGATACAACTATTTGTAAAAATTCTTCAATTCAGTTAAATGCGTCTGGTGGTACCAGTTATGCATGGTCGCCTGCAGCCACTTTAAACAATGCAAATATTGCCAACCCGGTAGCTACACCAACTGCACCGGTAACAAAATATATTGTTACTGTTACCAATAATAATGTAAACACCTGCAGCAATACCGATTCGGTAAAAATTACTTTGCGGCCTGCACCTGTATTTACCGTTTCGCCATCTAAATCAACCTGTCTTGGCACGGCTGTACAACTTAATGCATCCGGTGGCGACAGCTACTTATGGAACCCGGCAAATTTAGTTAGCAATGCTGTAATTGCTAACCCGGCAACAACCACTGGTACTACAACAAATTATTCGGTAACTATTACCGAAACCAATTGTAATGTATCAGCAACGCTTTTTACCACGGTAACAGTAAATCCTGTACCGGTGGTTACTGTGTCTAAATCAAACGATATTGATTGCTCCATAGAATTTGCAAATTTACTGGCTAGCGGTGCTGCACAATACACCTGGACTCCTGCCATAGGATTAAACAATGCTGCTATTTATAATCCTGTAGCAAAACCTATCACTACAACAAAATATATTGTTAAGGGAGATAATGCTTTTGGATGTTCTGATTATGATTCACTTACTGTTACAGTAACAAAAACAGGCAACAGTGGTTATTATATGCCCAACAGTTTTACACCCAACGGCGATGGTAAAAATGATTGTTTTGGAATAAAATACTGGGGCATTATTGAACAGTTAGATTTTTTTATTTATAACCGCTATGGCGAAAAAGTATTTTACACCAACAATCCCAATAAGTGCTGGGATGGCTTATACAAAAGTAATAAACCAGAGCTGGGCAATTATGTGTACTATATAAAAGCAAAAACAGCCTGTGGTACTGTAGAGAAAAAAGGGAATGTAATTTTGATAAGGTAGAAAATTATTAATGCGAAAAATAATACTTTTAAATTTTAGTTTTTTAATATTGATTCAGGCAAATGCCCAATCAGTTCACCATTTTATTTCATTTTCTTTAAATTTTTTATTTTCTGCAAAAAGCATCGTAAGTAGCGATGCTGCTGATATAGCTAACAATAACTTAATTTTTAACGGTGATTTTAGTTTGGGCAATACAGGATTTAAATCGGATTATTATTCATCTTCTTATAACACTGGTGAAGGTGAGTATTTTATCAGTTCAAATCCTTTGCTATGGAATCCGGGTTCTGCACCATGTACAGACCATACATCAGGCAAAGGAAATATGATGCTGGTTAACGGAGCTGGAAAAAAAGGGGAAATAATTTGGAAACAAACTGTAAATGTAAAAATCAATACTAATTATGATTTTACATATTGGGTACAATCAATTTATTTTGCAAGCCCGGCTAAATTACAATTATTAATAAACGGCATTTCGGTTGGGGAAATATTCTCTACAGGCTCAGTCACCTGCAAATGGAAAGAATTTAATGCAAAATGGAGTTCGGTTAATAATACAAAGGCAATAATTTCCTTAATAGATTTGAATACTCAACTGGGAGGTAATGATTTTGCCCTTGATGATATTTCATTAATTCCAGTTTCAATTAGTGAGAATAAAGAAAGTTCTCCGATGAACCCCAACCCCTCCGCCGATTTCACCTACTTCATTACCAACTGCAATAAGGTACAATTTAAAATTACCAGCAACGAAAATATTAAATCTTACAGATGGGATTTAGGCGATAAAAGTACTGCAACTAAAGAATCATTTTTTCATACTTATAAAAATGAAGGCAGTTACAGGGTTAAACTAATTGCTGCAGGTACCAATGGAAAAGAAATTACTGTAGAAAAAACTTTTACTGTTGTCAAACCAACAACAGCTTTTACTTATGAAAGCGAAACAGAAAAAAATACTTTCAGCTTTAACATTACCAACAAACAAAAACTACAATACAAATGGTTTTTTGGAGATGGTGCAATTTCTGATAAAGAAAAAAAGATAATCCATACTTATAAACAACCGGGCAGTTATGAGGTAATGCTTATTGCTAAAAATAAAAATGGCTGCAGCGATACAGCGCAGCAAACAATTGTAATTGCAACTCCTGCTTTATCAGCACCAGAAAATATTGTTACCATAAATACTGATACTGGTAAACAAACCAACACCACTGCTTTGCTTCCTGAAAAAAGAGAAAATAATCTTTTAAAAGAAATAGCAGTAACCGGTGATTCTGTTGCCGTAACTTTTTATGATAATGCTGAAATTGACGGCGACTCTGTTACCATTGTTTATAACAATAAAGTAATGGCTACGCATTTGTTTTTAACCGACAAACCAAAAACATTTATGCTGCCTGTTAACAAAAATGGTGGAAGCAATGAATTAATTATGTATGCCGAAAACCTGGGCAGCATACCACCTAACACCGCATTAATGATAGTTTATGATGCAGGTAAACGCTACGAAATAAGCATCAGCAGCAGCAAAACGAGTAACGGTATGGTGCGGTTTATTTTTAAACCCTAACCCAAATTTATTTATGTATCTCACTCGTAAAATGAAATTCAATATCAGGGTTATTTTGTCTTTCGGTATTTAAAAACCATTCGCTTTGTGCTAAGTAAACAATGTGGCCGTCTTTATCTGCAGCAATATTGGCTTGTTTGTAACGGATAAAATCTTCTAACTTTTTAGGGTCTTTACTGGTAAGCCAGCAGGCTTTAAAAAATGGCAGGCTGTTCATTTGTACCGATGCACCATACTCCTGCAATAAACGGTACTGTATAACTTCAAACTGCAGCTCACCCACACAACCAATAATTTTTTTATTGCCGCCAAACTGGGTAAACAATTGTGCCACGCCTTCATCGGTTAATTGTATCAATCCCTTTTCCAATTGTTTTGTTTTCATCGGATCTTTGTTCACCACCTCTTTAAATATCTCCGGACTAAAACTGGGTATTCCCGTAAAATAAAAATCTTCGCCTTCCGTCATGGTATCGCCAATTTTAAAATTGCCGGTATCAAATAAACCCACCACATCGCCGGGGTAAGCATCTTCGATAACTTCTTTTTGGCGGGCCAAAAAACTGTAAGGATTGTTGAAACGAAAATCCCTGTCCATACGCACATGATGGTAATAGGTGTTACGCTCAAACCTGCCGCTGCACACTCTTAAAAATGCAATTCTGTCTCTGTGTTTTGGGTCCAGGTTGGCATGTATCTTAAAAATAAATCCGCTGAATTTATCTTCTTCTGGTTTAATATCTCTTGTTGTAGTATGGCGTGGTCTTGGCGTTGGTGCAATGCGGATAAAAGTATCCAGCATTTCTTTTACACCAAAATTATTTACAGCGCTGCCAAAAAATACGGGTGCAGTTTTGCCCGATAAATAATCGGCATCACTTAATTCGCCATACACACCATCAATTAATTCAACATCTTCACGTAATGTGGCAGCATCTCTATCTCCTATTTTTGCATCTAAAATGGTATCGTTTAAATCTTTTATTTCCACTACATCTTCATCATTAGCTTTTGTGCCTGCAGTAAATAATACCAAACTTTTTTTATGCAGATCGTACACACCTTTAAAATCTTTACCGCTGTTGATGGGCACCGTCATTGGGTGCAAATTAATTTTTAATTCATTTTCTATTTCTTCTAAAAGATCAAAACGGTTTTTACCATCCCGGTCCATTTTATTTATGAAAACAATTACCGGTGTGTTACGCATGGCAATTACTTCCATCAATCTTCTTGTTTGTGCTTCCACACCATTAACGCTGTCAATTACCAGCACTACACTATCTACTGCGGTTAAAGTGCGGTAAGTATCTTCGGCAAAATCTTTATGGCCGGGGGTATCCAATAAATTAATTAAGTGACCATCGTACTCAAACGTCATTACACTTGTAGCCACACTAATACCACGCTGCTTTTCTATTTCCATAAAATCGCTGGTGGCATGTTTTTTTATTTTGTTGCTTTTTACCGCACCGGCAGTTTGTATGGCGCCGCCAAATAACAAAAACTTTTCTGTTAAGGTGGTTTTACCGGCATCGGGGTGAGAGATGATAGCGAATGTTTTGCGTTTGTTTATTTCGTTGATGTACTTCATGATTTGCCCGCAGATTTCGCAGATAGCGCAGAAATCCAATTTTATTGGCGGCAAAGGTAAGGTTTGAGAAGTAAAAAAGCTCCATACAAAATACTGCCCATACGCTACGATAAAAGCTGCCCAATGGTATGCGGCACACGAGTGCGACGCAACAATGCCTAACAGAATTCCTTATGCTCGTTACAAAAAAAGAGGATAGCAAATTTTGAAAGTTATCGCTTTACTAATATTGAGCCGCACTAAGTTCTCCGCCGCGGCGGAGACAGGGGCTCCCGTTCATACATTTCCCCTTTTCAATTCATTTTCATCACGTACTTTTGATACATGAGTAAATCACTCAACATAATGGCCAATTCGCTGCGGTTAACCCTGCAGGAATTAAAAGTTAATAAATTGCGTACGGCGCTAAGCCTTACCGGTGTTGCGTTTGGTATTTTTTGCATTATTGGTGTACTGGCAACAGTTAACAGTTTAGAAAGAAATATTCAGAACGAAGTAAAAAGCCTGGGCAGTAATACAATTTATATTGATAAGTGGGAATACAGTGGTGGCCCAGACAGGCCGCAATGGAAATACAGGGCCAGGCCCAATATGAAAATTGAGGAAGCGGATATGATTAAACAGCGTTCGGCTTTGTTAGATGATATATCGATGCTGTTACGCACCGGCGGCAGCATTGAGTATAAAGACGATGTAATAAGCAACTCCAGTGTGTACGGAATAACCGAAGCACAAATGACGGTGCAACCAATAAATTTTGAGTACGGCCGTTTTTTTTCCAACAGCGAATTTAATTCGGGCAGCAATGTTTGTTTAATTGGCTTTGCCAATGCCGAAGCTTTATTTGGCAATACCGAAAGGGCATTAGGAAAACAAATTGATGTAAAAGGAAGAAAGACCACCGTTGTTGGGGTAATAAGAAAAGAAGGTAAAAATTTTATTGGCTGGGATTATGATAACTGCATTATGCTGCCTTATAAATATTGCAAGCAAATTTTTCCTATTGAATGGAGTAACCCGGTATTAATTGCAAAAGGAAAAGAAGGTGTAACACCTACTGCATTAATAAATGAGCTTACAGGAATAATGCGGCAGATAAGAAGGATTGCACCAAAGCAGGAAGATAATTTTTCTTTAAACAGTGTGGAAGCGTTCAGCAAAGCTATCTCCGAATCTTTTGTAATGCTGAATGTGGTAGGTGCAGTAATTGGCGGCATCAGTTTAATTGTGGGCATGTTTGGTATTGCTAATATTATGTTTGTAACGGTTAAAGAACGTACACCTGTTATTGGATTAAAAAAAGCTATTGGTGCAAAAAAAGCCAGCATTTTATTTGAGTTTTTAATGGAAGCCGCATTGCTTTGTATCATTGGCGGCGCCTTTGGTTTATTCTTTGTTTACATTCTTACCTTAATACTTTCGGGGCCACTAAAATTTCCGGTATATATTTCTGTGCCTATGCTTGTTACAACTGTTATCATTTGTATTGTGGTGGGTATTTTAGCAGGCATCATACCTGCACGGAGAGCCGCAAAAATGGATCCGGTGGTGGCGATAAGGAGTTAACCCCCTCCGCCGCCCCCTGAAGGGGGAACTTGAATATGGAGAAGATTGAAGTGGTAAGTATTTTGTTAGATTATAAAGTTAAAAATTGAGAAATTAATATTGATTATTTTTTTAGCCGGACTTAAGTAATTCTATTTAACTTCATTGGCGTCGCACTCTTGTACTTAATATCTTTACTGAACATTACTGAATTTTTATTGAGACTATTTCTATTTTTCTGCTGATTATTTCAAGATAAAATACCTTCTATCTCTTTGAAGTAAACTATTTTTGCAAAATGGTATACACTGCGGATAACTCCCCGGAATTTATCCCGGCACCGGAGGGAGAAGATAGGGGCAACAGCATTACTATTTTAGCTATCGAATCCAGTTGCGATGATACATCGGCATCAGTGTGTGTTGATGGAAAAATTTTATCCAATCATATTGCCAATCAATCGGTGCATGAAAAATATGGCGGCGTTGTGCCTGAGCTGGCCAGCAGGGCACACCTGCAAAATATTGTACCCGTTGTTGATGCTGCACTGTCATCTGCAAACCGTCAACTATCATCTATCAACGCCATTGCATTTACACAGGCACCCGGTTTAATTGGTTCTTTATTAGTAGGTGCACAGTTTGCAAAATCGTTAGCATTGGCATTAGATAAACCATTAATTGCTGTGCACCACATGCAGGCACATGTGCTGGCCAATTTAATTGCAGAAAAAAAACCGGCCTTCCCTTTTTTATGTTTAACCGTTAGTGGCGGGCATACACAAATTGTGTTGTGTGAATCACCCTCTAAACTAAAAGTAATTGGTGAAACTATTGATGATGCAGCAGGCGAAGCCTTTGATAAAACCGCAAAACTTTTAGGGCTGCCTTACCCCGGCGGACCATTAATTGATAAATATGCAGCCACTGGAAATGGAGAACGGTTTAAATTTCCTGAGCCACAAATACCGGGATTAAATTTTAGTTTCAGCGGCTTAAAAACTTCAATACTTTATTTTTTAAAAAATGCTGGCGCCAGCAATGTTTATAAAGAGGAATTTTTGGCTGATGAAGCCATGCAGAAAAAATTCATCGGCGAAAACCTGAATGATATTTGTGCATCCGTACAAAACAGGATCGTAAGCATCTTACTAAATAAATTAAAGAAAGCGGCAGCTGAAACCGGTGTTACCAATATTTGCCTGGCCGGTGGCGTTAGTGCCAACAGCGGCTTAAGAAAAGCTTTTACTGAGCTTGGCCAAAAAATGAACTGGCAAACTTTTATTCCGGCATTTGAATACTGCACCGATAACGCAGCGATGATTGCCATAACAGGTTATTATAAATTTTTAGAAAAAGATTTTACGGATTTAAGTGTTAGTCCTACTGCTAAAGCGGAATGGGGTTAGCCACGGATTACATAAATTTTCACGGATAAAAATTCACAAAATGAATACCTTAATTTTTTTTCAATTGTATTTAATCCGTGTAAATCCGTGTAACCGGTGGCAAAATAAACCCTTGTAATCCGTGGCCAACAACTATTTTCAATTTAAACAATTCACCATCCACCAGGATAAATGTGCCATGAAAGTTTGCACCGATGCCTGTTTATTTGGTGCTCACGTTGCCAATGAAATTCAGCAGTTACCTGTAAAAAATATTTTAGATATTGGTACAGGAACAGGTTTACTCTCTTTAATGCTGGCACAAAAAACATCCGCAATAATTGATGCAGTGGAAATTGATGCCGAAGCTTTTACACAGGCAAAAGAAAATATTGAGCAATCGCCATGGAAAGAAAAGATTACAATTTACAATGCTGATATTTTAAAATTTCAGGCTAATAAAAAATACGATTGCATTATCAGCAACCCGCCTTTTTTTGAGGCCGATTTAAAATCGGGTGACGAAAAGAAAAATTTTGCAAAGCATGATACCTCATTAACTTTTACTGCATTACTAAAGGTTTTTGATGCAAATTTATCGCCTGCTGGTTTTTTTACTGTATTGCTACCCTTTCACCGAAGTAATTATTTTGAAGAAGAAGCTGCAAAAATAAATTTCAATCTCACCAAAAAAATATTGATAAAACAAACGCCAAAGCATAATCATTTCAGATCAATACTTATTTTTTCAATAAAAAAACTGGAAACAATTCAAGAAGAAATAATTATAAAAAATGAAGAAGGAAATTATTCTGCAAAATTTATTGAATTATTGAAAGATTACTATTTGCACTTGTAGTATGAGAAGCTGTGATCAATTATAATATTTTTCGTTTCTTAATCAACCGCCGACAGGGTTTATAACCACTGTCGGGGTTGCGAACCTAATTCCAAATTACCAATTCCTAATTCC
>NZ_JANMUN010000126.1:0-8702 GCF_031391665.1 Ferruginibacter sp. | reverse complement strand
GCATTAATCTTTTAGCAGCCCTGGCATTGGTAACAATGTTTACCACGTTGCAATCATCTTCCTGCTCCAAAAGCGATGATGTAGCGGCCATTAATAACACCACGCCAATTGCCGGTACATGGCGGGTAAGTTTTCACTGGGATCAAAAAGACGAAACCAGTAATCTTAATGGTTACTCTTTTGCATTCAATTCGGGCGGGCATGTTATTGCAACTAAAGCAGGCAGTACTGTTACCGGCACATGGAGCGAAAGCAGCAGCAAGTTTACTATTAATTTTGGCGCCGATCCTGTATTGAGCGACATCAACGATGATTGGCAAATTGTACAAAAAACTGCTACTGTCATTAAGTTAAAAGACGACAATCCTTTGCAGGATGACCAGTTAACTTTTACAAAAAATTAAAATTGCCTGTCCCGTTTATTATCCAGATCCAACTATCCAAAACCAAAAAAATAAATATCCTTTTAAAAAACTAAGTCTTGTGTAAATATTGGTGCTGGCAGCATCACTTAAAGAAAAGCCGTAACATTTTGTGTTACGGCTTTTGTATTGTACATTTGCACTACAAATACAGGCAGATTTGTTTATTGTTCAGCCTACAACAGAACTAATAAACGTCCAAAAAACTCCACTAAGTTTTCCAACGTTTATAAGTCTAATTTTTTTGAAGTGAACTTTTTCAGCTATGGTCATCATCGTTGTGTCACTCACTTGTACGGCATACCAATTTGCATCGCCTTAAAATCATAACACTATGCATTCAATAGAAAAAGCATTAAAAGAAAAAATATTAATTATTGATGGCGCCATGGGCACCATGATACAGCGTCATAAACTGGAAGAAGCCGATTATCGCGGCGAACGTTTTAAAGACTGGCATACCGATGTAAAAGGTAATAACGATTTATTGAGTATAACGCAACCCGAAATTATCATTGGCATACACAAACAATATTTAGATGCCGGTGCAGATATTATTGAAACCAATACTTTCAGCAGCACCGTAATTGCACAAGCCGATTACGATATGCAAGCCATTGCTTACGAAATGAATGTGGCCAGTGCAAAATGTGCACGGGAAGCAATTAAACAATCGGGTAAAGTTGCCTGGGTTGCCGGTGCTATCGGTCCTTTAAATAAAACACTATCATTATCACCTGATGTAAACAATCCGGGCTTTAGTGCCGTAACTTTTGATGAAGTAGCCGCTGCTTACACCGACCAAATAAAAGCATTGGTAGAAGGTGGTGTGGATGTATTATTAATTGAAACTATTTTTGATACCCTCAATGCTAAGGCAGCGATCTACGCAGCAAAAAATTTCTTTAGAAAAAATAATTTACCAGAGTTGCCGATAATGATCAGCGGAACAATTACTGATGCCAGTGGCAGAACATTAAGCGGACAAACTTTAGAGGCATTTTATACATCTGTTTCACATGCCAATCCGTTAAGTGTGGGTTTAAATTGCGCCTTAGGCGCACAGGAAATGCGGCCGCATATTGAGGAGTTATCACAAATTGCCGGTTGCTTTACCTCTGCTTATCCTAATGCTGGTTTGCCCAATGCATTTGGCGAGTACGATGAGCAGCCGCATGAAACAGCACATATTATTGAAGAATGGGCTGCTAATGGCTGGTTAAATATTGTGGGTGGTTGCTGCGGCACCACACCCGACCATATTAAACATATTGCAGACGAAGTAAGGAAATTTAAGCCTAGGGAATTGCCGGTGATGGAAGAAGCGTTGTAAACTTGAGGTCGCAAATTGCGATTTCAAAATAAATGTAGAATTAGCAGAAATAAGTTTGATATCACAATTTGTGATATCAAAATATAATAGTGAAAGTGCTTTATAAATTTGAGGTCACAATTTGTGACTTCAAACAATAACAAGTAGTTTATGGCAACAACAAGGCAGGTTTCTACTAAAATAGCTGAAGCAGTGATTATTGAAAAAGTACACGTAATCCGTGGGGTAAAAGTTATGCTGGATAAGGATTTGGCAGAAATGTACGGTGTAGAAACATTTAGGCTAAATGAAGCTGTTAAACGGAAAATTTCAAGATACCCATCGGATTTTATGTTTCAGCTTATAAAAGAGGAATATAATTCTTTGATATCGCAATTTGCGATATCAAAGAAGCAAGGACGTGGCGGTACAAGAAAGCTCCCTTTTGCTTTTACCGAACAGGGGGTGTTGCCATGCTTTCTTCAGTGCTGAATTCTGATACAGCAGTTGAAGTAAATATTCAAATTATAAGGGTATTTACAAAAATGAAACAACTGCTTTTTGATAATAAAGAGCTTTGGAATAAAATAGAAAAAATAGAACAGCATTTAGTAAAACATGATGATGAAATAAAATTAGTATTTGAATATTTAAAAAAATTGTTGATACAGGAAGCTAAACCAAGAAAGGCAATTGGGTTTCCTTATCCAAATAAAAAATAAAATAATATTGCTTTTATCCTACGCTTAGATAAAAGTTGAATATAGATATACAGCATCCCGATGAATCGGGACGACGCCAATGCAGATGAAAAAAGATTAAATGCCTGGCTCAAAAAAAATAAAACATGAACACAATTAAACCATATTTACGCCTTAGCGGATTAGAACCTTTGGTAATTCGCCCCGAAACAAATTTTGTAAACGTTGGCGAACGTACTAACGTAACCGGTAGCAAAAAATTTGCAAGGTTAATTAAAGATAATCTTTACGAAGAAGCATTATCTGTTGCCCGCCAGCAGGTGGAAAGTGGCGCACAGGTAATTGATATCAATATGGATGATGCCATGCTGGAAGGTGTGGAAGCCATGACCACTTTTTTAAATCTGGTACAGGCAGAGCCGGATATTGCCAAGATACCCATCATGATCGACTCCAGTAAATTTGAAATTATAGAAGCCGGATTAAAATGTGTACAGGGAAAATGTATTGTGAATTCTATTTCGATGAAGGAAGGTGAAGCTAAATTTATTGAGCAGGCGCATATTTGTAAAAGCTATGGTGCGGCAGTTATAGTAATGGCTTTTGATGAAGTGGGACAAGCCGATACCAAAGAACGTAAAATAGAAATTTGCCACCGGGCTTATAAAATATTAACAGAGCAGGTAGGTTTTGCACCGCAGGAAATTATTTTTGACCCCAACATTTTTGCAATAGCCACCGGTATTGAAGAGCATAGTAATTATGCCGTGGATTTTATTGAAGCAACAAGAGAAATAAAAAAATTAATGCCACTTACCAAAGTGAGTGGTGGTGTAAGTAATGTGTCTTTTTCTTTTAGAGGAAACGATCATGTAAGGGAAGCGATACACAGTGTGTTTTTGTACCACGCCATTAAAGCAGGTATGGATATGGGTATTGTAAACGCAGGTCAGTTGGTGGTGTATGATGAAATTGAACCCACATTAAAAAAATTATGTGAAGATGTTATTCTGAATATCAACAATGAAAATAACGAAGCTACCGAAGCATTAATTGTTTTTGCAGAAACCGTAAAAGCAAAAGGAAAAGAAATTGTAAAAGATGAAAAGTGGAGAGATGAGCCGGTAGAAAAAAGATTGTCGCACTCTTTAGTAAATGGCATTACCGATTATATTGATGCAGATACTGAAGAAGCCCGGCAAAAGTACCCTAAGCCATTAGATGTAATTGAAGGACCGTTAATGGATGGTATGAATGTAGTAGGCGATTTATTTGGCGCAGGCAAAATGTTTTTACCGCAGGTAGTAAAAAGTGCAAGGGTGATGAAGAAAGCGGTGGCAGTGTTAACACCATTTATCGAACAGGAAAAAGAAGATAGAAAAAATGCACACATTGCCGCAGGAACTATTAATGAAGAAACTGCCGGCGCTGCAAAAATATTATTAGCCACTGTAAAAGGTGATGTGCATGATATTGGAAAAAATATTGTGGGTGTGGTATTGGGTTGTAATGGTTACGATATTATTGATTTGGGTGTGATGGTGGCTACAGATAAAATTTTAGAAACTGCCATTAGAGAAAAGGTAGACATTATTGGCTTGAGTGGATTAATTACACCATCGCTGGATGAGATGGTACATGTGGCACATGAGATGAAACGCCGTGGTATGAATTTGCCACTGATGATTGGTGGTGCTACTACCAGCCGTATGCACACCGCAGTAAAAATTGCGCCACAGTATGATGAAGGTGTAATTCACGTTTTGGATGCCAGCCGAAGTGTAACTGTTGCCGGTAGTTTACTAAGTAAAGAACAAAAGCCAGACTTTTTAAGCGGCATAAAAAAAGAATACGATAAACTGGTGGTTGACTTTGGCAATAAAAAATCTACCAAACAATATTTAACTTTTGCAGAGGCCCAAAAAAATGGCGCTAAAATTAACTGGGATAATTTCACACCTGTGGCGCCAACATTTACCGGCACAAAAATTTTTAATCATTACGATTTAAAAGAAATTGCGGAATACATCGACTGGCAGCCATTTTTTATTGCCTGGGAAATGCATGGTAAATTTCCGGCAATATTAACGGATAGTATTATTGGTGTAGAAGCCACCAAATTATACAACGATGCTAAAAAATTACTGCAACAAATTATTGAAGAAAAATGGTTGAATGCAAGGGGTGCGATAGGTTTTTGGCCTGCCAATAAAGTGGCGCCGGATTCGGTTGATGTTTTAGCGGATAAAGAAGTGGTACAACTGCAGTTTCTACGCCAGCAAATAAAAAAAGCAGAGGGGCAACCCAATTTATCTTTAGCAGATTTTATTTCTCCGTCACAGAGTGATTTTCTGGGCGCATTTGCTGTAACGATTGAAGGTATTGACCCACACATTAAAAAGTTTGAAGCTGCTTTTGATGACTACAATAAAATTATTTTACAGGCCTTGGCAGATAGATTAGCAGAGGCCTTCGCAGAATTGCTGCACAAAAAAACACGGCAGGAATATTGGGGTTATGCAACCGATGAACATTTAACTAACGAGCAATTAATTAAAGAAGAATATTTGGGTATTCGTCCGGCACCGGGCTACCCTGCCTGCCCTGATCATACAGAAAAATATAAATTGTTTGATTTACTGGGCGGCAAAGAAGCTACTGGTATTGAGCTTACAGAATCCTTAGCTATGTATCCGGCATCATCGGTTTCAGGCTGGTATTTTGCACACCCCGAAAGTAAATATTTTGGTGTGGGTAAAATTGAACCCGATCAATTAAAAGATTATGCCGAAAGAAAAGGGATGAGTTTGGATGAAGCAACAAGATGGTTGCGGCCGATACTGGAGTAAAATCTATCTTGATTTTAACTACCATTGTATCAGTCCAGCTATCGTGCCAGGTAAGTGTGTTAAACCCGCTAAATACTTCAAAAGGAACGCAACGGGACAAAGACCTTAACAAAGCATTTTTAAGAGTAAGTTCTTGTCCATCCTGGCGAATAGCTCGTGTTCCGGTAATAATTTTACCTAATGTATAACCTTTAAATAATTTTTCGCAAAGAGTATAATAGACGATATAATTTAGATACCCAATCATAAAAGATAATAAAAATATCCCACTACTCATTGCACCATCGTTGGCAATATTGCTAATAAATTCTGGTGCAATTAATCCTAACATAGTTCCAATAACTATTCCAGTTAAGTAGCTTAACCCAAAACGCATTAATAAATTATCTATCAACCAATTTACAAAGCGTTGCCATTGGGTAGCATAAACATAGCTGTTGAGGTCATAAGACTCCTCTGCTAACAAATCTTGTTGTACAGAGTTATGGGTAAGTTCATTATTATTTTCCATTATAGATTTTTATTTTACAAGTATAGTTAAAATAATCAAGAATACTATTTTCTATTGGTATTACGTTATTGCATTTCATTTAAATGCAACTGATTAATAATACTCAGTACAAGAAGAATTGTGAAAAAATATTTTTTTACTTCTTCTCTGTCATCAGTATCAAAACCAGTTGGCTCCAATAAATCTTCGTTAATAGCAATAGCCACATAACAGCGGCCTGCTACAAAAGAAATAGCAATATCCCTATCGACCTGTTGCTTAAATTTTACAAATCTCTCCGTCATAGCTTTTGTAAGAATAGAACCTGCCTCAGAAGGATTGGTACTATAAACAGAAAAATTATTTTCAAAGTCAGCACTTGCGCATTCCAATTTAATTTTATGTACAGTAGGTAACTTCATTAAAAGGTAACGTTCGTCTGCAATACTTCCACCGGTCTGCTCGTGGCCACTAGCCCAAACATAAGTAGCAGAAGAAATAAAAGTATTTATCTCCCCAACAAAAAACAATCCTTTAAAAATAGTCCGTAATAAATTCCTTGAACCTGATTCGTATTGAGTAAGTAATTCAGAACAGCGAAAAGGTACATTCTTATAAATACCTTCCATGTAATCGTCTCCATCATACCAGTCAAAATTTTTTCTAAAAAGGCCACTGTGTTTGTAGTCTTCTTTTGCAATTACTTCATCTGGTTTATAAATAATGCCAGGATGGAGGTAAGAAATGATTTCACGGATAATTGTTTCTTTAAAATCCCTGGTGTACTTATCTTTTCTATTAGAATAAAAATATACACTTACCGCTATTGCAATAATAAAAAAAGTTATAGCAGTACCGCTGAATTGTTCAATGTATCCAACTTGATAAGCGGCAAATGTAACTACAGCCAAAAATGCAGTTACCGGCGCTATAATACCCCAATTGCCTGCAGCTCCGGCTTCAGCTTTTAAATTAGTAATTAAAGGTTGCAGCTTAATAGTATAAAAATCTTCAAAATCTTTTATCTCGTCCATAAATATTAAATGAATTTATTTCTTTTTTGTAACTATGCACAATCAAGTTTTAAAACTCATTCCCATGCGTATCATCTCGTACAACGTTAATGGCATACGTGCCGCATTAAAAAAAGGTTTTATCGATTGGCTTAAAACCAACCCGGCCGATATTATTTGTTTACAGGAAACTAAAGCCACACAAGGCGATGTAGATGTAAAACTGCTGGAAGATTTAGGTTTTCACCACCATTGGTTTAGTGCACAAAAAAAAGGGTATAGTGGCGTAGCAGTATTTACAAAAATAAAACCCGATAATGTTTGCATTGGCTGCGGTATAGAAAGCAGCGATAACGAAGGCCGTGTAATACAATTAGATTTTGGTGATATCCGTTTAATAAATGCCTATTTCCCCAGTGGCACCAGCGGCGATGAAAGACAAGCTTTTAAATATGTTTGGCTGGATGAATTTCATACTTATCTTACCAAATTAAAAAAGAAATTTCCTAAAATAATTTTAGTGGGAGATTATAACATTGCCCATAACGAAATAGATATTCATGACCCCAAAGGCAATAAAAATTCTTCAGGTTTTTTACCACAGGAAAGAGAATGGATGACAAAATTTTTGGCCAGTGGCTGGATAGATACCTTTCGGGAGTTTCATAAAGAACCGCACCGCTACAGCTGGTGGAGCCAGCGTTTTCCTACGGTACGATTAAATAATAAAGGCTGGCGTATTGATTATATCACTGTTACCGAACCGCTGAAAAAACAATTGAAAGATGCTGATATCTTTCATGATGTAAAACACAGTGACCATTGCCCGATTTATGTAGAAATAGCCCCTAAACCCTAAAGGGAATTATATACACAAATAATTGTTAAACGAAAAGTTTCATAAGCATTGCTTTAACAAATTATATCAGCAGTGTACCAAACATCGTTGTATCTTGTTTTGCAGTAACTAACACACTGCTATGGAAGTTTTAATTTTTCTTGCAATTGCTGTAATCTTTTTCATTGTTTTAAATATCCAGAGTAATCAGCGCAATAATGCGGATAATCTTAAAAAAGATTTATCTGTTCTTAATAAACAATTGCAGGATTTAAAAAATCAGTTATTTAATCTGCAGCATAATGCTCCGGTAATTACTACCCCCGATCAGCAACAAAAAGAAAAAGAAGCTGCCGAATTAAACGCACAGGAAGAATACAAACAAAAAATTGCGGCTATTGAAAGCTTGCGCCTTCATAAGGAGGCAAAGAAAAAAATTGAAGAAGAAAAATTATCACAGCAGCATCCGGTAGTTACAGTTGAAGTAAACGAAACCATTGATACTCCCAAAATAAAGGTACAACCGCCACCTTCAGCACCGCAGGAAAGCTGGAGTGAAAAATGGGTAAGAAACAATCCTGATCTTGAAAAATTTATTGGCGAAAATTTAGTGAGCAAAATTGGTATTGCTATTTTAGTTTTAGCGATTGGTTTTTTTGTAAAATATGCAATAGACAAAGAATGGATTGGCGAAGTGGGCCGTGTAGCCATTGGTATTTTATGTGGCGGTATTCTTATTGCCTTGGCACACCGCCTGCGTAACTCTTACAAAAATTTCAGCTCTATACTTGCAGGCGGGGGACTGGCAGTTTTTTATTTTACTATTACATTGGCGTTTCAGCAGTTTGAATTATTTAGCCAGACGACTGCATTTATAATAATGATTGTTATTACGGCATTTGCTGTGGCACTTGCATTGCTGTATAATAAACAGGAGCAGGCCATCATTGCTTTAATCGGCGGCTTTGCTGCACCATTTTTAGTAAGTACCGGCAGTGGCAATTATAAAGTACTGTTTACTTATCTTATTATTTTAAACAGCGGACTTTTATTTATTGCCTATTACAAAAGCTGGCG
>NZ_JANMUN010000036.1:0-5880 GCF_031391665.1 Ferruginibacter sp. | reverse complement strand
CCCAAAGAACAACTTTGGGAAAACCACCACAGGGAAGAGTATTTTTATAGTGTTTATAAATACGAGCCAGGCAAAGCAGTAAACTGGAACGAGCCATTACCTGTAACCAAAACAAGATTATGTTATCCGTTCATTATCGACCGGTCCGGGGTACTCTGGTCTGGCTCGGTTGGATATGGACTTCGGAAATACAATTCAGCAGGCAACAGGTTCAAAACATGGGTTCCCATTCCCGGCAACAGTGTAAAGTGGATCATTCCTGCAAAAGCAGATGATATTTTTTTAGCGGATTTTGCTTATGGGTGGAGCAGGTTAATCAATGGCTCGATAAGCAAAAATGCATTCGGCAGTATTCCCGGTCTAACCCAGGTAGATAATTTCATCATATCCAAATCGGGTGATTACTGGTTAAAGAGCGATCACAAAGGGTATTTTAAATACAATCCTGCTTCCGGCAAACTGATATTATATCCGCAGATAAACGATGATAAAAGTTTTGGTGCAAAACAACCCATGCTTGAAGACAGTAAAGGCAATATATGGCTTGCGGGCCTTGGAGGTAAATTCACCCGTATCCATACTGTTACAGGCAGTATAGACAGTTTTACCATTAATAATATGGCTGCAAAACCCATACCGCCCAGATCTATCTGTACTGCATTATATCAAGATAAACAGGGAGTATGCTGGATTGGCACTCCCGAAGGTTTTGTAAAAGTTATTTTTGGTAACAGCCAAAAATCATCACCACAAATAAAATGGTTTTACAATAACAGCAGCAACCGAAATTCGCTCAATTACAATCACGTGTCCTGCTTTTTAGATGATCCGTTTGCACCTGCTAAATATTTATGGATAGCAACAAAAGGTGGCGGGCTAAACAGGTTGGATAAAATCACAGGCGATTTTTTTCATCTTACCACAAAAGATGGTTTACCTGATGATGTAGTATATGGCATATTGCCCGATGATGCCGGCAACATTTGGGGCAGCACCAACAAGGGTATTTTTTGTCTCATTACAATAAAAGATAACAGCAGTAACAAATGGGTGTTCCACAATTTTACCAAAGCAAATGGTTTACAGGATGATGAATTTAACACCGGATCGTATGCTAAATTACCCAATGGTCATCTTGCCTTTGGCGGGGTAAACGGAGTAAATATTTTTGATCCCAAAGAAATACTGGTGCCGGGTTTTATGCCCAATGTATTTATCACCGATATCCTAATCAATAACCAATCCATTACACCAGGCGATAAAACAGCAGTGCTGAAAAATACTATTGAGCAATCAAAAGAAATTACGCTTACTCACCTGCAGGATATTCTTACGCTTGAATTTTCTTCGCTTGATCTTACTGCATCTGTGCAAAATAAATACCGTTATCAATTAGTAGGCGTAGATAAAGATTGGGTAGAAAGTGGCACCCGCCGTACTGCCACTTATTTGCACTTGCCATCGGGTAAATATATTTTTAAAGTGCAGGGCAGCAACAGCCAGGGTATATGGAGCGATAAAATTGCTGAATTGCAAATTACTGTGTTGCCGCCCTGGTGGCGCAGTTGGTGGGCTTATTGTATTTATATATCGCTGTTAGCTTTGGCCATAAGGGCTTATTTTAAATTTACCGTAAACAGGGCCAAATTAAAATCGCAATTAAATTTCGAACAGCGGGAAGCTAAAAGGGTAAAAGAACTGGATACGGTAAAAACACAGCTCTACACTAATATCACCCACGAATTTCGTACCCCGCTAACTGTTATACTGGGTATGGCGCAGCAGGTTAAAAGCAATCCATCTGTGCATTTGCAAAATGGTGTAGATATGATTATTCGCAACGGGCAAAGTTTATTAAACCTGGTAAATGAAATGCTGGACCTTTCCAAACTGGAAACGGGTAAGATGCAGTTGCAGTTGGTAAATGGTGATGTAATTAATTTTCTCCGGTATGTTGTAGAATCTTTTCATTCGCTTGCCGAAAGCCAGAAAAAACAATTGCATTTTTTAGCTGAAATGGATGCTTTGCACATGGCATACGATCCCGAAAAAATAAGACAGATCGTTGCCAACTTATTATCTAACGCATTAAAATTTACACCTGAAAAAGGGAATATCTACATCCGTGTTAGTGAAAATATTATACAGCAAGATATCAATTCAGCAGTTCTGATTATTAAAGTAAAAGATACCGGCATCGGCATTCCGGAAAGTCAGCTGCTGCATATCTTCGACAGGTTTTATCAATTAGATAACAGCCATACAAGAAAAACCGAAGGTACCGGTATTGGCCTGGCACTTACAAAAGAACTGGTAAAATTAATGGAAGGAGAAATAACGGTTAAGAGCCCGCCAACGGGTGCTAATAAGGGAAGTGAATTTACCGTGGCACTGCCATTGAAAAAATTGCCTGCAACGGAAGATGCAATCGTTCATCCCGATTTAAAAGATGCTTATCCGCAAAGGATAATTACAGATACAACAAACACCATAGCGTTTGCTGATGAAAATGAAAGCAAACAAAAACCATTAATATTACTGGTGGAAGATAATGCTGACGTTGTGGCCTACACGGCATCCTGCCTGCCCGATTACCGCCTGGCTGTAGGTAAAGATGGAAGAGAAGGTTTTGAAATAGCGTCAGAAATAATTCCTGATTTAATTATTACCGATGTGATGATGCCCTTTGTAGATGGTTTTGAATTATGCCGTCAGTTGCGACATGATGAACACACCAGCCATATCCCCATTATTATGCTTACAGCAAAGGCGGATATAGAAAGTAAAATGGAAGGATTGCAACAGGGTGCCGATGTGTATTTGCAAAAACCTTTTAACCGGGAAGAATTATTAATTCGCATAAAAAAATTACTGGAGCTGCGAAAAAATTTGCAACAATATTATCTTAAAAAAGCAGGGTTAAACAATTATCCATCACCACCAGAAATAAATGCGGAAGAAATAATTACAGAAAATAAAATTGAAGACATCTTTGTAAAAAAAGTACGGGAAGCAGTAGAACAACATTTAAAAGATACCAACTTTACCGTAGAGCAATTGTGCAAACTGGTTTTTATGAGCCACTCTCAACTGCATCGTAAATTAGATGCGCTAACAGGCTGTTCGCCTAATAAATTTATCCGTATCATCCGTTTAAACAAAGCAAAAGAACTGTTGAAGCATCCTGCTAACAGTATTGCATTTATAGCATTAGACTGCGGCTACAGCGACCCTGGTTATTTTGCACGAGTATTTAAACAGGAGTGTGGTGTAACGCCGCAGGAGTGGCGGGTGAAAAATTGAAAGTGTATTTTACTCACTACCGCTTTTCTCTCCAACAAACCAATGTTCTTTATTTTTAAACAGCACATTAAAAGTAGTAAGCGACCCATAACATCTTGTAATGTATTGCTGAATATTTACTTTTTCTTCGTCGCTTAATTTTTTATTGCTGTTAATGTTTTGTTCCAGCACACGTAAGCGGTCCCGTAACATTACAATTTTATGAAAAAAATCTTCTATCGGAATTTCTTTTGGCTTCAAAGTTTTATCTGCAGTTTGCAACAGCATGGTGCCACCCAGCCATTTATCTCCCAGAGGTACAACTTCATTTACATCGCTCCATTGCCGTAAAATTTTTAATAAAGATTTTTCTACTGCTGAAATGGTTTCCACTTCTACAGTTACATTTTCTGCAATAATTTCTTCCAGCTTGTCATCAGTTTTATCAATTTCTTTTATACCATGATGAATAAAAGAAATTAAATAAGTGGCGTAGCGTACACCAACTATTACGCCTGGCCCAAATTGGGTTCCCTGCGGGCACTTTTTCCAGCTTTTAGGAAAAGGTTGGGTGTGGGGAGGTAGGAAAGGGATATATTAATATCTGATTTTCCAATAGTTATCGCATTGGTTATCAACTCCACTATATTACGCTTTTCCTCAAAAGGCATACCTGCCCAATTGTTATATAAATCTTTCGCCTCTCCTAACACCGTTTCGGAAGAAAGGTATTCAATTTTTAGAAAATCCACCTCTGCCTCTAATTCTGGTAATTGTTCATCTAATTGCTTTACCTGAACTTCTAGGGGCTTAAGTAGGGGGGCTAATGTCTCACTATTAAGCTCTCCCTTAAGACGTAGCTCAACCAATTCTTTAATTTGCTTTCTCTTTTTGTCAATATCAGATTGGGTGGAAATAAGTAATTGTTGTTTTTCCTGTAATCTAGAATCGGATTGGTTCATGTAGTCAGCGACATCAGTTTCTGTTAATAAAAATGCTTTTAGTTGTTCATGATATATTTGATCTACATCGGCAACTTCAATTTTGGTATTGCATATTTTACAACGATAGTGAGGGGATTTATCTTTATGATAGACATACATTTTTTTGCTGCAATTACAGGTAACATATCCAGATAGAAGATGAATACCTCTTGGGCCAGGCTTTTTTGTTTTTGCTAATTGCTCGTTTATTATTGCATTACATTGATCCCATAATTCTTCTGTTACAATTGCAGGGCATGAAGTATATACCCATTCACTTTCGGGTTTTATACCACGGCCACCTTTGCCTGTTGTGTGATTTGCTTTGCGTATTCCTTTTGCAGTTGTGTCTTGTAATAATCGGGTAACCGTCGAGTGTCCAAATTTTGCTCCTGTTCTTGTTCTGTATCCCAAATCATTTAACTCCCTGGCAGTCGCTTTCTTTCTTTTTGTTTTAAGAAATATTTCATACTTAAGTTTTCTTACAGCAGCTTCCTTTTCATCAATTACAAATTCCTTATTGATCCATCTGTACCCAAGAGAAGTTTGAGCAGATAGTGGTTTACCAAGTTTAGCCCTGATAGGAACTGATGCAGCGACCCTATCAGCAATTTCCTCTCTTTCCCAGGTAGCCATAGCCGCAATCATGGTATAAAACAATCTGCCTGCAGGTGTGCTGGTATCAATACTTTCAGCAAGAGAAATCAGGTCGCAGTTATGTTCTTTGAATATTTCTGCAAAGTCAAGCAGTTCTTTAGTATTTCTGGCAAGACGTGCAAGTTTTGAAAATATTAACCCACTGATTTTTCCAGCTTTCACGTCTTTCAGCATTCGTTTTGTTTCTGGTTGCTCCATTACAGATTTTCCGCTGATAGCCTCAAGTCGATAAACTTCAATAACATCCCAACCCTTTGCTTCTGCGTATAGCCGTGCCCTTTTTTCATGATGTTCTGGAGATTCTCCTTTAACCTGCATTTCAGTTGAAACCCGTATCCAAATACCGATATTTTTATTAGTTTCCATTATTAATGGCTTTGTATAAAGTTACAAAAAATGCTAAATAAATTAGTGAATTTTGAAAAATAAATTTTCATTAGGAATTCATATAATTATGTTCCTTTTTTACCATTTTAAAATGTAGCTCTGTAATATAAATTCCTGAAAAATATTCTTGTTGAAACCTGTAATCAACTTAATAATATACTTAAAAAGTTTCAATTAGATTTTTCTTTAAGCTGAGAGGGTGAGATTTTTAATACTGATTTAGATTTAATCTGTATAATTATAAAGCTTATTATCAAGTTGAAATATTTAAATGATAAGATAAATCCACCTTATAGTTTTAACTATTGAAAAGTTAGCTTTGTAATAATATTCTTGTTGCAGTTATAATTTTACTAATCCATTTTTCACAGCATACATTGCTAAGCTTACTCGACTTCTAACGTTAAATTTACCGCAAAGGGATTCTCTATATCCCTCAATAGTTTTAGGGAGACGCCTGGCTCGATCAGGGGCAGCCCGGTGGTTCCCCGGCGCCCCCGGCCCCGCGGGCCGTGCCCGCCGGACCCGGCCGCCGCATCCTCGTCGTGGATCCCGACGGCGGCAGCCGCGA
>NZ_JANMUN010000232.1:0-4883 GCF_031391665.1 Ferruginibacter sp. | reverse complement strand
CTAACTGGCCTTGCAAATATGCTTCATTCTTTTTATAATTTTCTAAAATGCCTTCCCAAAATGCCCATTGCAGATCGGTATCAATATTCATTTTGATGGCGCCGTAGCTAATTGCTTCTCTTATTTGATTTTGAGGAGAACCGCTGCCACCATGAAATACAAAGTAAACAGGTTTTGGGCCGGTTTTTAATTCACGCTCAATATACTCCTGGCTGTTTTTTAAAATTACAGGTGTTAACTGTACGTTACCCGATTTGTACACGCCATGCACATTACCAAATGCTGCAGCCACAGTAAATAATTTTCCTACTTTACTTAACTCGGTATAAGAATAAGCCACATGCTCAGGTTGTGTATATAATTTTGCGTTATCAATATCGCTGTTGTCAACACCATCTTCTTCGCCGCCGGTTACACCTAATTCAATTTCAATACTCATGCCCAGTGGCGCCATGCGTTTGTAAAACTCAACAGAAGTGGCTATGTTTTCTTCAATAGGCTCTTCCGAAAGATCGAGCATGTGTGAGCTGAAAAGCGGTTGCCCTTTTTCTTTATGAAATTGCTCGCCTGCATCCAGTAAACCACTTATCCACGGTAACCATTTTTTTGCAGCATGATCGGTGTGTAAAATTACCGGCACACCATAATGTTTTGCAACAGTGTGTATGTGCAATGCACCAGAAATACCACCGGCAATATTGGCTTGCAACTTATCGTTGGGCATACCTTTACCAGCAAAAAATTGTGCACCGCCATTACTAAATTGTATAATAACAGGCGACTTAACTTTTGCCGCAGTTTCTAATGTGGCATTAACTGAGTTGGTACCAATTACATTAACTGCAGGTAGCGCAAACTGGTTATCTTTTGCATCGTTGTACAATGCTTCTAACTCTGCACCAAATAAAACACCCGAACTGTATTTACTCATAAGTAATTTGTTTTTTTGCAAATGTAAGAAACTGTGGCGAATGGGCAATAGGCATTAGGCAATTGTGAATGGTCAATGGTGAATGGTCAATTGCCAATAGGCAATTGGAGTGTGATAATTTATTAAGATTTTACATTCAGCAGAATGTTATTCACCATTAACCATTGACCATTCACAATTGACCTTCATCATCCACAAGCCGCTGCAAATATTGTGGCATCAGCAACATACGGCTGCCGTACCAGCTAAACATTTCACCATCTGCTAAAATTATTTTTGTGTGGGGCAATTGCGCTTGCAATTCATCAATATGTTTTTGTTTAAAAGGGTAGGGTTCGGTGGAAAGTAAAAGCAACTGGCAATGGGCAATAAACAAATCGGCAATGGTTATTTGTGGATATCGTTCTTTATCGGCAAAAATATTTTGCAAACCGCATTGGCTTAGTATATCATTAATAAATGTGCCACCGCCAGCGGCCATGTAAGGTTTATTCCAAATTAAATAAGCCGTATTTATTTTTTGCAGAGGTTGTTTAATTTTTGCAAATCCATTTTTAATTTCTTTTACTAAACGCAAGGCTTCTTTTTCTTTTTGCGTTATTTTTCCAATTTGTATAATCATCTGTAAAGCATCTTCCACATTGTTAACATCAGTTACCAGTACATTAAAATCTTTTGCCAGCTCTTCTATTTGTCCTTTTACATTTTCTTCTTTATTGGCAATAATTAAATCGGGCTGTAATTTTTTTATTAAGTTGGTATTTAAATTTTTTGTACCACCCACTTTTGTTTTGCTGCTGTACCATTCTTTGGGATGGATACAAAATTTTGTAATGCCAATAGTTTCATGCTGCAAACCTAAATAATGCAATAGCTCTGTTTGCGATGGCACAACAGAAATAATTTTTTTGGGGCGATAAGGAAGTGGAGATGCTGGCTGCAGTATCATGTTGTAAAATTATGCACAACAGGGTATGCATAAATAAAAACTCCCACAAATATTTGACTAAGCAAATACTTATGGGAGTAAGTTTTTTGAGAACCAACCAAGCACAGTCGGTTTTACAGGAATCATTTTGAACGCTGATAAATCAGCAAATCATTCACAATAATTTCATCCTGGTTTCAGTGGTCTTTCAATTCAGCCATCATCGCCTGTTAGGGCATAGGCTTAGGATTTGGTTTCTTCTGGTCTTTTTTTCGCCATCATCGCTTTTTAAGGCATAGGCTGGATATTGGTTTTCTTTCGGTCTTTCGGGCCATCATCGCTTTTTAAGGCATAGGCATTGGATATTGGTTTTGTTCTCTTTGGGTATTGTTGTTTTCGATAGGATTTAGAATTTATATTTATTTTAATTGTTTAATAAAAATTAGAAGTTGACTGATACTGGATTTTTTTTTGGTTCTTCACAAACATTGGATAACTTTTTTTCGGCTTTATCAGGATTTTTGGATAATGATTGATATTTAATTCTATCAATCAACTTCTAACACAAAGATGCGGTGATAACTTATGTTTAACAATAGCATTAATGCCCTATTTTAACAATGAAGAATTTACTGGGGCAATGGTAAATATTCAGTTTTGCTTGCTGTATTGCTACGTTGTTTACAGAAGTATTTTTACTATTTACCGTATAAAAATGAAGGTTTTGCGTAAAAAGAATTTTCTTCAAAAATTGCCGGGTTCTATGGTTTTTCAATTCTTCTGCAAGCTGTTAATGGCATATTATGCAAGACACTTAATTTAAAACTATTAAAAGGTACGAAGTAGAAAAATGCTTCGCATTATTCCTTGTATCGGGAGCCTTTGTTCACTCCATCCCGAATATGGTTAATTTTTTTTTGAAAAAAAATACTTTCAGTAGTTTAAAAAACTTGTAATTGATAACTTGAAAAACGCAGGTGAATTTGGAATGAAAATTTTAAATCGGTATCGTACAAACAGGTAATAACATAAACTAAAAAACTTCCATAAACCTTTGACGAATCAAATTATTATGGAAGTTAATTTTTTGAGAACCAACCAAGCACTAGTCGGTTTTAAACAGGATTGCTTTGGATCTTTAACGAGGCCCTGGTTTTAACAGAACATCTTTTAATAAGTTAATCCGGTTTCAGTGGTCTTTTCAATTTAAGCTATCATCGCTTGTTACGGCATAAGCTTAGGATTTGGTTTTTTCGGTCTTTCTTGCCATCATCGCTTTTAAGGGCATAGGCATTTTTGGATATTGGTTTTCTTCGGTCTTTCTCGCCATCATCGCTTTTTACAGCATAGGCATTGGATATTGGTTTTCTTGTCTTCTTTAGGAATTAGATTTTTGTTTTCTTTGGTTTCTTTTGGATATTTCGTTTTTTCAGGATTTAATGCTTTATAATGTCTTTTGTTTTTAGTTTAAAAATTAGAAGTTGACTGATACTGGATTTTTAAGTTCTTCACAAACATTGGATATTTTTTTTCGGCTTTGTCAGGATTTTTGGATAATGATTGATATTTAATTCCTATCAATCAACTTCTGACACAAAGATGCTTTGTTAACACAGTGTGGACAAGAGCGTTATTGCCCTTTTTTAACAATGCTGTATTTACTGGGGCGTAAGTAGATGTGCAGATTTTGCTATGGGATACTTACCTGAATTTAACACGTAATTTTACGATTTTTGTATTGAAATACGTATTGATATGAATAATGCTGCATCGTTACAATGCAGCATTGGCGTGGCTTACAAACTTATCGTAAAAATGCCTTTAACATTATTTGGCAAGACTTTGGATAATGTCGTATTTGGTAACAATATGATATGAGCCGGTGTCATCTTTGCTTAATACTGCCCCATTTTCTTTGTTAATAAAGGAACTTAATCTTTCAACCGGGGTATTAAATGCCACTTCCGGGTAATTTTTTTCCATAACTGAGGCGATGGTATCATTCTTTATCTCTGCATTATTCAAGATTTTGTTGAATAGGCCACTTTCCGATATTGATCCTACGTTATTATCATTATCAATTACAGGTATATTTTCAATATCATACTTCTTCATTAAATTAATAGCTTCCATTACAGTTTGTGTACTGGTAATGGTAACTAATTTTTGTGTTCCTCTTCCGCTTATTAAATCCTTAAATGTTTTTACTTCTAAAAATCCTCTTTCCATCATCCACTGGTCGTTATATACTTTACCTACATAACGGCTGCCGTGGTCGTGAAAAATTAACACCACCACATCATCTTTTTTTAATTGATCTTTTAGTTGAAGTAATCCCTGCAAACAGCTACCTGCACTATAACCGCAAAACATGCCTTCTTCTTTTGCAATACGTCTGGCCATTATGGCGCCATCTTTATCAGTAACTTTTGTAAACGCATCTATCACACTCATATCATAATTCTCCGGCACAAAATCTTCGCCAAAGCCTTCGCTTATGTAAGGATATACTTCTTTATGATCCAGCTCGCCGGTATCAAAATATTTTTTTAATAAAGAACCATAACTGTCTATAGCCCATACTTTAATATTGGGATTTTTTTCTTTTAAATATTTTCCTGTACCAACAATGGTACCGCCTGTACCGGTTGCTACCACAAGATGTGTAACTTTTCCTTCGGTCTGTTCCCAAATTTCTGGCCCTGTTTGTTCGTAATGTGCAAGGCGGTTGGCTAAATTATCGTATTGGTTTACGTACCAACTGTTAGGTACTTCGGTTGCCAATCTTTTACTTACAGAATAATAACTTCTGGGGTCTTCCGGCTCTACATTGGTGGGGCAAACAATTACTTCGGCACCTACAGCTTTTAAAATATCTGCCTTTTCTTTAGATTGTTTATCGGTGGTGGTAAAAATACATTTGTACCCTTTTACACATGCAGCTAATGCTAAACCCATTCCGGTATTGCCACTGGTGCCTTCTATAATGGTACCACCGGGTTTTATTTTTCCTTCCTGCTCGGC
>NZ_JANMUN010000177.1:0-15734 GCF_031391665.1 Ferruginibacter sp. | reverse complement strand
GATCAAAAAGACGAAACCAGTAATCTTAGCAGTTACTCTTTTTGATCCCAGTAAAAACTTACACGCCATGTACCGGCTATAGGTGTGGTGTTATTAATAGCTGCCACATCATCGCTTTTGGAGCAGGAAGAAGACTGCATTGTAGTAAACATTGTTACCAATGCCAGGGCTGCTAAAAGATTAATGCTTTTTGTTTTTACTGCGCTTTTCATAATTATAAATTTTACTGTGAATGATTATGCAGTAAAAGTGCAACAACTATGGCTTGCTTAAAACTAATTATTACTGAGCAGGTATTTTATTATGCCGAACGGGAAAATAGTCATTTTTCATCGCCAAGCCAGAGTTTAAAATCGGCAGAGCGTTCGGTACTTACAACAGTTTCGTGTTTTGCAGGCGGATTTAATTTTATTAGCACCCGGCTTTTGGAGTAAGAAAACATTTCGGCAATGGATTGTATGCTGATGATGTATTGACGGTTGATGCGGAAAAAAGTTTTAGGGTCAAGCATGGCTTCTAATGCATCGAGGTTAAAATCTATGGTAAAGCGGCGACCCTCCTTAGTGGTTAAAAAATTTATTTTGTCTTCGGTGTAAAAAAAAGCCACTTCTTCAATGGTAATTGTTTTAATGTGTTCGCCATAGCGTACCACAAAACGTTTTTTGTATTCGGTGCCGGCAGTAAAAGTTTTTAATAACTGGTTAATATCTATTGAAGGCGAAGCAGATTTTATTTTTTTATATTTTGTGATGGCATTGGCCAGCTCTTCTTTTTTTATGGGTTTTAAAAGATAATCAATACTGTTTACTTTAAAGGCCTCTATAGCATATTGATCGTAAGCTGTTGTAAAAATTACAGGGCACAATATTTCCACTGCTTTAAATATTTCAAAGCTTAAGCCATCCGATAATTGAATATCAGCAATAATTAAATCGGGTAATTTATTTTCTGCAAACCATTTTATAGAGGAAGATACACTTACAATATTGTCGGATACTTCAGCATCGGGCTCAATTTCCTTAAGCATTTTTTGTAAGCGCTTTGCTGCCGGATCTTCATCTTCAATAATTAAAATCTTCATTTTACTGATGTTTTAATGCAGGCAATGAAACGGTAAAGTAGTTATTTTCGTTGGTTACTGCAACAGCTTCTTTACTTAAGATGGCATAACGGTTAATAATATTTTGCAGGCCCATACCAGTTCCTGCTTCTGTAGATAGTTTTGGATTAATATTGTTACGCATAATTAAACGGGTTTCTTTTTGCATAAACAGATCTATTATTAAAATGGTTTCTTTTGAAACGGCATTGTGTTTTATTGCATTTTCTAAAAGCAATTGCAGGGTAAGTGGTGGAATAAATATTTGTTTTTTTTCTGCTTCGCTGATATTGATATTCAGTTTTAAATTATTGCCATACCTTTTTTGCTGCAGGTAAAAATAAGTGTTGAGTAAATTAATTTCTTCGCCAAGAGAAATAATATCTTTATCACGGTAGTTTACAATATTTCGAAAAAATTCTGAGAGCTGCTCTACATAACCCACTGCATTTTTTGGATTTTCCTCAATGGTAGATATTAAAGTATTGAAACTGTTGAATAAAAAATGCGGATTTATTTGATTTCGTAATACCTGGAACTGGAACTGTATTTTTTCGTTCTGTAAATGCTGTAATTTTTTTATATTATTTTCTCTCCACCGCATGTACAAAAACAATAACAATGCACCGGATGCAGTGCAAAGCAAAATAAACCACCACCGTTTCCAAAATGGGCTTGATATTGTGAAAGTATATTTTGCTTCAGTTGCATTTTCAAAATTTTCGTTAACCGAAGAGCGGACATGAAATATATATTTACCCGGCCTTAAGTTAGGAAAGGGAATACTTTGATCTTTTGTTGCAATCCAGGATGTATCCCAGCCATCTAATTTATACTGGTAATGAACTTCATCGGGGTTGGTGTAGTAAAGCCCTGTAAAATTAAATGTAAAGCCATTTTCGTTATGGTTAAAATGGGGTTCCGCATCTTTATCAATTGTTTGTAAAAATAATTGTATGCTGGTAATAATTGTTGTTGGTTGATGAATAGTTTTTGTAACTGGCGAATACACTACAATACCACCTGATGTGCTTAATAAAATATTTCCTGATGAATCGGTTGCAACACTTTCTATGGCAGTATTTACATCAGGTATGCCCTGTGCATTGTTTAAGTAAGTAACGGATCCGGTTGCAGAATTTAAAATATCAATACCTTTTTCGTTTACAATAATAATATTACCCAGCTTATCGGTTTTAATACTGGTAATTTTCAAATCGCTTTTACCATCTGTAAGCGAATAATTTTTAAATGCAGTGCCATTGTAACAATAAATACCAGCATCTTTTGTATTAAACCAAATATTACCTTTTGCATCTTCGGTAAAAGAATAAATATGATCATCTTTTAAGCCATTGCTTTTATTAAAGTTTATGAATTTGCCATTTTGTAAAACAGTTACACCTTTTCCATCGGTGCCAAACCAAAGCCTGCCCATTTTATCTTTATAAACAGAATGAATATAATTATTACCAATGTTGGGTATATCGTTGTAATTGGTGTAGTTGTAATTGGCTGTAATATTTTTATTTGATTCTGTAAGCTCAAAAATTGTTGCCACACCTTCCAGTCCGCCTGCGCAAATGGTATTGCCTGTGCCAGTAATGGATAGTACACTTGCTTTTTTTAGCAAAGGGTTTTCATTAATATTTCTGTAACTGCCAGTAATAGGATTTAAAACAAAAATACCTTCTCCCATTACGCTTATCCAAATGTTGTGAAACATATCCTGGTATAAACCTGTAATATCTGTTTTAGCAGTTAATTCTTTTATTCGGTAATTTTTAGTTTCAATTTTATTGGCGGATAAAATATATTTTATCAATCCACCATCGGTACCTACCCAAATATTATTTTCATAATCAGAAAGAATGGTGTGAATCGTTGCATATACTGCTTTATCGTACAAGGGTAGCAGCGTTAATTTATCTGCAGAAGAACAAATTAATTCTGCAGCACCTGTCATCCATATATTGCCTTCGTTATCGCTTAATAAATTGCTGATATTATTTTTATCAGAAGCAGTGGGAAAAACATTTTTTATAGACTTAGCGGTATCGGATAATTTAAATAAACTATTTTCCTGTGTGGCAATCCACAAATTATTTGGTGTGGCAAGTATGGAGTTTACCTGCCCGTAATTCCAGTTGCTGGCTGCAGTGGGAACGATGATTTGTTTGGTGGTGTGGTTGTACAGGCAAAACCCTTTTTCCTGCATACCAATCCAAAAAGAATTATTGCCTGCAGGTGTAATTGCAGTAATGTAATAATCGGGTAACCCATTTTTTGGGCCAATTATTTCTACTGTTTTTTTTGCGCCATTAACTTTGCAAATATTTATGCCCTGGTCGGTAGCAGCAAGTACATCACCATTATCTGTAAGCGCTAAAGCATGAACATATTTATCGCTTAAGCCTTCTGCTTCGTTTATTAAATACAAATGACTGTTGGTGAAATAATAAATGCCTTCGCCATTGGTGGCAAACCAAATATTATTTTGTTTATCCTGTAAAAATGCAGTGATGGCAACTTTTGGTGTTCCTTCTTCGGGTTCAAAATATTGCAATTGATTATTTATTTTTTTTGCAATTTTTCCATTTTTAAACCCTGACCAAATTTGTTTTTTATCATCTTCAAAAACTGCGGTAACAGTATCTTTTGCAGCAGGAGAGAAATTTATTTTATCAAATTTTTTTCCATCAAAAGTATATAAGCCATTTGTGGTGCCGGCATAAATAAATCCATCGGTGGTTTTGTATAAAGTATTTATTTTAAAAGGCTGGTTATCTTCTAAAAGTTTAAATGATTTATACCCAAATACCTGCGCTGTACTTTTTTGTACCCATGTAAAAAACACAATAAAAATTATTATTCTTTTAAGCAGTAGCATTATAAGCCGGGTTATTTTTTTACTAAATCTGCTTTTACTTCTACTTTAATTTCCGAAGCCAGGTTTTCATGCACCACTTTAGGAATAGGAATATTATGATCGGCCAGTAAAACAGTAAAATTTGATTTAATGCTGATGTTGGAATTTTTTATGGTAAGTTCAGTTTTAATAATGCGTTCCTGCACCACACCATGAATAGTTAAGTTGCCTTTTGTTCGGATAGAATACACACCATCTTTTGTAAAATCTATATCCTCTATTATTTTTCCTTCAAAAGATGCTGCAGGATATTTGTTGCTTTCTAAATAATTTTCATTAAAATGTTCCTGCTGCAGCGGACTGTTGAAACCTTTAAAAGATTTTACATTTACCCTGAAGGCGAACTGTTTTTTTTCCGGAATTATTAAACCTTTAAGTTCGTTACTCATGGCTTTAATTAATTCAAGCGAAGCTTCTGACCGGAATGCAATGCTTCCTGTATTTACTTTATATTCTGCCGCCTGATCATTTGTATAAAATGACAGCAGTAATAAAACAGAAAAAAATATGGCAAGCTTTTTAAGCATGATGTAATTTATACAATACTTTGCTACTGCGCTGTTAAACTCTTTTTATACTAGCGGTTTTTGCCAATAGTAAATACACGGGAAATATTGAAGCCAAAAAACATATCTCCTTTTTCCCAAAGGCCTGTTGTTTCGGTAATAAAAGTACGTTCACTCATACCCTGAGAGTTGGTAAAGTGTAACTGAAATACATGGCCGCCGGTTTCAATATCAAAACCTAAAGAGAGTGAGTTAGTGGTGTTTGATAATTTATAATCGGGCAACTGGTAATAATATTCAAAATTTAAACTTACACGTTTGCTTAATTTTTGGCGTCCGCCAATTCCAATAGCAATTAAATCATTCGGCTCGGCGGCCAATTGCACTAAGTTGCGGTGCGTATAAGTTGGCATCAGTTGTAAAGAAGTACTTTCAGAAAATTTGCGGCCAATAATTAACTGGTGTGTAAAAAAAAGCCGTGATGAAAAATAATTTGTTCTTGATGTGTCTTCAAATCTTATTGTTTTTAATGCAATTGTAGGTACATAACTTAAAGTAATGGGCATATTACGTTTACCTTTCGATTGCCTTAATATTTTTAGTTTAAAAAATGCATCGTAAGTTTTTTGATACGTACTGCGGCCAATGCCCACCATTAAATAATCGGTAATGCCATAATCAAATCCCATACGCATGGTGGCATTATCCAGGCCAAATAATTCGTAACCGCCGCCATTAACTTTTCCAAAGCGGTGAGAAATTTTTACATCTAAAACCCTTTTGCCAACATTTTCTACCGTATGCCCGTTTATTAAACGGGTAGTTTTAAAAGTTGCTGTAGTATAATCTGTCGTGTTTTCAGTTTCGCTTTCCAGCTGGCTCATAATATCTGTTGTGTCCTGTGCTTTTGCAGTACAGCAAAATGCGAACAAAATAAAAGCACCGCAACATATTTTTTTTGAAAACAGCATATATTTATTTTACAAAAGTGATTTACATTTTTTGATCGAGGTTACAGTTTACCGTTATTTCAATACTCTCCGAAATATTATTTTTTACAGCGCCGGGAATTGAAATATTATAATCGGCAAGTTTTGCCATAAACTTTGAGGCGGCAGTTATTTTTCCTCCTTTAACAGTAATTGTACCGGGTGCTGTAATATTTTTTGTAATGCCATGCATGGTAAGATCGCCTTTTACAGATACAGTATGATTACCATCTTTAGTAAAATCTATTTTGCTGATATCGCCTACAATGCCTTTAAAAGTTGCTTTTGGAAATTTAGAACTCTCTATATAATTCTCATTAAAATGTTCTTCCATTAATGCTTTGGCAAAGTGAAAACCTTTGGTTAATAAAGAAAATTGTAAATCTCCGCTTTGGGTATTCAGCACACATAACACCTGGTTATTGTCGGCTTTAATATCTTCCATTTTTGTGGTGGAGAAAAAAGATACCAAACCATTTTTTGTAAATACTTTTTGTGCATGGGCAGCAGCGTTAAAAAATACTACTGCTGCAACTGCAAAAATAAAACGTTTCATACTTTCAATTTTTTTAATAGTTATTTTAATTATTTAATGCCCCTGCATCAAGCCATTTTTTTATTTTGGCAAGATTACAGGTATTCATTTTAGCAGCATTTTTTGGCATGGGCGAAAAACTGGTGGCATGCGAAACAGCACCCCAAAGCCTTCCGTTAGTGGCCTGTATTTTAACATCGGCATAAGCATCTAATTTTATACCGGCCGATGGTGTGTTGCCACCATGGCATGTAATACAATTAGAACTTAGTATGGGTACAACCGAACGGCTGTAAGTAACATTTGCAGTATCGCAAATGGTATCGGGGTACAACACTTCTTCTTTATCGTAATAGCAACCCGTTGTTGATACCAATAATAAAAACAAACCAATTACTGTAACTGTAATTATATTTTTTGTTGCAGTAAACAAAAGTTGTTTCATTATTGATTTGCTTGTTTAGTTATTTAAAGCCCCGGCCGCCACCCATTTTTTTATTTGTGCAATCTGGCAATCAGTTAATTTGTTTGCATCTTTTGGCATTGCCGAATATCCTGCAGTGTGTGTTACTGCACCCACTAATCTTCCGTTTAGTGCCTGCACTTTTACAGCATTGTAATTACTTAAATCTATATTGCCCGATGGCACTGTGCCACTGTGGCAACCTGTACAAAAAGTATTTATTATTACACTTACATTGGCCGCATATTTAAACTGGTTACTATCGCAGGAAGTGTTGCAGTTAACGGTATTTTTTGCACCTTCATTTATCCATTTTGCAATTAATGCTTTTTGTGCAATGGTTAAATCTGCATTGGGTGGCTGCGGCATTTTATCTTTTCCGGTTTCAAATAATACCCTGTAAATTTTACTGTTATCTGCGTTGCCTGGCACAATATCTTTACGCATAATGTTTGCATAACTGTCCAATACCAGGTCTTCCTTGTGTGTAGCTGCATCGTGGCAACCTGATTTTGCGCAATTGCTTTGAAACAATGGTAATATTTCACTTTCAAAACATACACCATTATTTGCAACCGGCCCGGGCTGGGGTGTAGTATTTACAATAAGCACTGGTACTTCGTGTTTGCAGGAGTTAAATGCAAAGAGGGCAATAGTAATTATAGTAAGGGTTAAAAATATTTTTTTCATTGATGATAATAATTATTTGGTAATAAAACCTCTTATTAAAACTACATCTCCGGGAATGCCCATTTCTGCATCAAAGTTATACCCTGTACAAATACCTTTTACAGCAATTATGCTGCCTGCATTAATATTTTGTATTTTTTCTTCCATGGTGCAGTTAATAAAAGCGCCATCAGTATTTGTTTTTAAAAGTATTACAGTATTCCCCTGCTGATCTGTTTTAACAGCAGCAATTTCTCCATTTACTTTTGTAACTTTTTTATTGGTTTCGTCGCCAATAAATTTATTTTTAGCAAGAGAAGAGTCTGTTACAAAAATTTGGTGTAGATCAGCTGCAGAAATTTCGGCAGCAGGCGCAGCACTTTCTACACTAAAATGTTTTTTATTATACATTTTGTAGCCAATAACTGAGGCTGCTAACGCTACCGCCGCAATTGCGAGGAGAATTATTTTTTTTGTTTTTGCCGGCATAAATATTTCTGTCGTTAAAATTAAAGATAGGTTGCCTGTAAACAGTTGCAATTTTACCCAACGGGTATTTATTGGTACTGAACGGGAATAATAAGCGCTTAGTTGCTTGAAGTAATATAGTTCTCTACCGGAATGCGGTTGCTGATACTTTTTGCAAGTGTCATTTCATCGGCATACTCCAGCTCGCCACCAAATGCAATGCCCCGGGCAATGGTAGTAATTTTTACAGGGAAAGATTTTAGTTTTTTACCAATATAATAAATGGTAGTATCCCCTTGTATATTGGGGTTGAGTGCAAAAATTATTTCAGTAATTTTTCCTTCTGCAATACGGTTAATTAATGATTCAATTTGCAATTGCTCAGGCCCCACACCATCCAATGGAGAAATGATGCCGCCTAAAACATGGTACACGCCATTAAACTGCTGGGTGCTTTCAATTGCAATTACATCACGTATATTTTCCACCACACAAATCATTTCCTGCTTGCGCAGGTTATTGCTGCAAATATTGCATAAAGGTTTATCAGAAATATTATGGCAGCGGCTGCAGAATTTTATTTCGCTTCTTAAAGTTGCCACAGCACTGCTGAAATTATTTACATCATGCACATCCTGCTTAATAAGATGCAATACCAAACGCAGTGCAGTTTTTTTTCCTATGCCAGGCAGTTTGGCAAATTCGTTAACAGCATTTTCTAAAAGAGAAGAAGAAAAAATCATAGGCAAATATAATGGATAATGGAATAATTTATAATGAATAATACTTCTGTGAGTAACGGTTTGAAAGTATAGCAGTAACTGCAAACTTAAAAAAATTATTCATTATCCATTAACCCATTATCCATTACAAATTGATCTCACTTTCATTATCCCAATTTTCCCTGACAGATATTTTTTTAGGAATAGTAATTACTTTTTCAGGTTGATTTTTTTTGGAATAATTGCCGGGATCCCACAGGCCATTATTATTATCATCGTATAAAATTCTTATTTCGTACTCGCCGGGATTAAATAGTTTATTGCGCCATTCTTTTGCAGTTAAGGCAAAACTTGCTTTCACTTCGTCAGTTTGTACAAATTGTAATACCGGGCGTTTGGTAAAATCAATATTATTAAAACGCAATACTACATTACCATAATCACTTTCTTTTTTACTTTTAAAACGAAGCGTATCTGTTTTGGTAATGGTGCTGTCGGTTTTATCGGTCACTGCATCTTTTTGAATAATCAACCTGTAATCAAAATCCTCCGCCCATTTAGTAAAGAGTTTTAGTTTATTACTGTCGGCTAAAAACGAAACGCCGGTAACCGCAACATAATTGGTATCCGTTAAAATAATTTTTGTGCTGTCGAAATTTTTAATTGGGTTATTAAATTCTATAGTAAGGCTGTCCTTTAAATCTTGTTTTGCTCCTGAACCTGCTAAAGTATAGCGTAGTTTTTTTTGTGCTGCAGTTTTTGGTTTTGTTGTTGTGGTTGTTGCAGGAAGCTTGCTGGTTTTTTCTTCGGCGTAAGCAAATAAATTTACCGGTGTGGTGCTGTCGCTAACCATAATGGGAGCATTGTTAAATGCAAATAATTCTGTTGTAGAATTATAAGTTTTACCACCATCGCCATCTTTTAATGCATAAATATCATATTTGCCGGAAGGTAAATTATTAAATGTAAAACTGCCATCGCCTTTTACATTAGCAATGTAATTAGGCTTTATTTGTTGTACAGAAGAATCGTTGGCGTTGCGGTACAGCATTACAATTAATGTGCTGTCGGGCTTACCGGTTTCTGCAAGCTCCACTTTGCCCGACACTGTTAGTGAATCAATGAAGTTACCGGTTGAAAAAACATACGTAAAATCTTTAAAAATATTTCCTTCATTTACATCTTTAATTATATTGCCAAAATTTATTGAATAGGTAGTGTTGGCTAATAAAGTATCTTTTAGTTTTACAGATATGGTTTTTAATTTGCTCCTGAATTCGGGGTTAACTTTTGGATATGGCGATACCAGCACATTGGCCTGCACATCCTGCAGTTCATCAATGTATTCATCAAAAGTAAAAGTGATTTTATTGCCGGTAAAATTGGTGCTTAATAATTTAGGGTCGGCTGATAATAATTTAGGCGGCAAAGAATCTCTGTCTCCACCTGATATGGAACCTATTTGTGCACAGCCGTTACTAACAATAATTATGATTGCACTAAATGAAAAAATAAGAATGAAATATAAAAGGTAAGATAGCCTCATTAAAATATTTTGAAATGCAAACTTAAAGAGTTTAGATTGTTTACCATTTTTTAAAATCATAAAATACCCTTAATCTGTAATTTCTTCCTCCTCCAAATCATGCAGCGCCACCGCAAGCTGGTTATCTTTTACAAAATTGCACCAATGGCAATCTTCTTTTCCGCAGCCGGTATAAAAATCACGGTGTTGTATTTTGTCCCAAACCTGTGTTAGCTGTTGCTTTACTGTTTCAATATCCTGCGGAGCAATTACTATTTTTTCTTTGCGGTATTCTTTTTTCTTGTCGGGTTCTACAAAATCGAATTCTGTACTAATTACTTTCCAGTCCTTCTGGTCATAATTATCCACTAATATTTTATAAAAGACTGCCTGCCTCCAGTAATCGCCGCCGTTGGGTTCTTTATCGTTGGGCGCTTTTAATTTAGGAATAGCTTTATCAATATCGCCGCTTTTATAATCTACTACGTTTACATTTTTACCATCAAACTCCAGCTTATCTAATTTGCCTTTAAGCGGCACACTGTTTACCACCACGCCACGGATATTTCTTTCTACCGCCACTACTTTATTCCAGCTGTTAATATATTTATCGTAATAATTTCGCAATACTTCGTCACCGTATTCTATTCGTCTTTCAAAAGCTTCTTTAGTAAAATTTTCTCTATGCCGGTTGATGTACCATTTAAAATCGGCGATCATTTCTTCTTTTGATGGAAATTTTTCCTGTTTACCATCCTGCATCTTACGGAATAATTTTTCCAATGCATAATGTATGGCACTGCCAAATTCTGTTGCTTCACTTTTGCCGCTGGGTATGCGAATTAAATTTTGATAATAAAATTGCAGCGGACATTTTAAGTAATTATTCAGCGCCGTTACATTCATTACAAATTTATCCAGCAGGGCTGTTATAAAATCGTCTTCTGCTTCCTCAATTTCAGGAGCCTGCGCATTAAATTGCAGCAATTCAAAAGCAGCCATTTCTTCAGCAGATATATTTACTTTTTCAATTGTAATTTCATGCTGTTCTAAAATTTCAGCAATAAACATAGAAGGCTCAATTTCTTTACCATCATTTTTAAATTTGGCATAAGAGATAAACAGATGTTGCTCTGCTCTTGTTAGGGCCACATAAAATAAACGTCTCAATTCTTCTTCATCCGATGAAACGGGTTGCGAAGAAAACATGGTATCAGGAAATTTATAGCCGCCGCCGGGTTTACGTTTCTTTTCCCAGCTGGATGCATTTACACCTGCAAAAAAAACATACTCAAACTCCAAACCTTTACTGCCGTGTGCAGTAAGCAGATTAACGCCTTTGTCGCTGCCCGCTACTTGTATCATAGGCAATGGCAGGTTCTCTTTTTCCATTAATTCTATAATAGAAATAAATCCTTCTAAACCCATTAAAGGATTACGGCTGGTTTCATCTTTTATAAAATCGAACAGCGCAGTAAGCAATTGCATTAAAGCAATTTTTTCATTGCTCTTCATTATGTAAGGCAGCACACCTGCATGCTGAATGATATTTGCAAAAAGTTGCTGCAGCGTAACATTGCTTACATCTGCAATTAACTGCTCAATAATTTTACTTACGGTTTTTAAATTTTCATTTATACCGGTATCAAATAAATCTTTTGCAGGTTTGTTAGCCTTATCAAATAATAATTTGCGTATGGATGTTACTTCGCTGTTATATCTTTTTTGATTTACTTCTACCGTAAGTTTTGCAATTTCTATCGGAGGTATAGTATAGAAATCGTAATGCAAAATTTCAAACAGCATTTCATCGCCGCCATAAGGAATATCATGCTCGGCATATAAATAGCGTAAGATTTGCAACAGCTTTTTAATAAAAGCATTTTCTAAAATATTTACACTCCGTTTGCTGTACACAGGAATTCCCTTTAACCGAAAATATTTTGCCAGCTCTTCGCCATATTTATTTTCTTTATAGATGACGGCAATTTTACCCGGCTCCACTTTTTGATTTACTAAACTGTACACCTGGTTAGTAATGCCTGCCATTTCTTCTTTAACCGAATTGTATTCGTTAATGACCGGTTGATTTTTTAATTCTTTTATTTTTATGTTGGAAGAAATTAATTCTTTACTCAGACCTTCAATTTTTTTAACTAACCGTTCTTCATTTTTATTGATGAGTGTTTTAGAAATATCCAGAATAGGTTGTGTACTGCGGTAATTATTGGTGAGCACTACAGTTAATAATTCTTTGGTGTACACATTGGCAAAGCCCAGCATGTTCTCTACATTCGCCCCTTGAAAACGGTAAATACTCTGGTCATCATCACCCACTACAAAAACATTGGGCTTATCCCAGTAACTGATCAAAAGCTGCACCAGCCTGTTTTGTATACCGCTGGTATCCTGGTATTCATCTACCAATATGTATTGAAACTTTTCCTGATAGTTGGATAACACATTGGCATTTTCTTCAAAAACTTTTATCACCCAATTGATCATGTCATCAAAATCGTAGCAGTTTTTTTTACGCATCAGGTTTTGATAATTATCAAATTCATTTACGGCTGCCCTCAGTTTTTCAACTTTTTCTTTTTCTTCTTCAATTTTATCAGTGCGTACATCGCCTTTTTTAAATGCTGCCACGGCACGTTTGGCAATGTATTCATCACGGTGGGGTAAATCGGCAATGTACTCGTCAATTTTTTGGTTGATAAAAGTTGGAGCCCAGCCTTCCCGTTTCATGGCGCTGAACAAATTTTTAAGATTATTTATTTCGTAATACACATCGCCACGATATCTTTTTAATAAATGATTTTTTGGGAAAGAATCAATAAGCGTTTTAAAAAGCTGGATGCTTTCCAATTCCGAAACGGCGTCCAACGATGTTTTTTCGAAAAGTGATAAATTATCCTGTATCACATCATTACAAAAAGCATGAAAGGTATAGATGTTTACTTTGTAGGCATCGGCACCAATAAATTGTACCAGTCTTTTACGCATTGCAATAGTACCAGCATCGGTGTAAGTAAGGCATAAAATATTTTCGGGCAGCACATCGGTATCCAACAAAATTTTTCCAATACGTGCCGCTAATATTTGCGTTTTGCCGGTGCCCGGTCCGGCAATAACCATTACAGGGCCTTCAATGGTATCTACAGCTTTGCGCTGCTGTTCATTTAGTTTTTTATATTCTTCTGTAAATTTATTTTGTAAGATGTTGCGGTAGTTCATCATGCCTCAAAGATAAAGCGAAAGGCGAATGTAAAATAAATTTGATGCAGCCCGGATTTGCTGTAAATTACAGTTGAAAATGAATGATTATGCCTGTCGCTGCTACTAATAAAAAAAACGTTTCGCTTAACAGTGTTTTAGCTGCTGCAAAAAAATTGAATGCAGAAGAAATACAACTGTTGAAAGTAAAACTGTTTGGTGATGAAATTATAAATGAATTAAAAGCCTTTGAATCAGCCATGAAAAAAAGAAAGTCTGTTATTAAAAAATCGGATGATGAAATTGTAAGTGCTGTAAAAAAAATACGGGCAAAAAATGCTGCGAAATAAAAAATGCTGTATCGACAGTTGCATATGGATAAAATATGCCGGGCATTTTAAAGCGGCAACATTACTTCGCTACATTAGCGAAAATAAATTAACGGTATTTGCAGACCGTTATCTGTTAGCTGAAATACACGAAGCCCTCATAAAAGTTTTTAATTTTTCGGTTGCCGAAGCCGATTATATCATTCGCAAAATTGAACCCTTTATTATTATAATTACCCCACGTAATATTTACAGATTTTCTCCCGACCCAAAAGATAATTACCTGTACGATATCTGTATTCAGTATAATTGCAAATACCTTATCACTATTGATAAAGCGCTTTTACTAGATGAAAATGCCCCTTTTTTAAGAAAGACTGACGCATGGTTAAAGAAAAAGAAATGATGATAAACTCAACATTTTTGTATACTTATTGTTTATAGGTAAACAATAAGTTTATGAGCAAAGTGTACTCCCTAAAAACCATTCAGCAATTACCAATAACCCTAGAGCAAGCCTGGGATTTTTTCAGCAGCCCGGCTAATTTAAAAGAAATTACACCAGATAACCTGGGGTTCAATATTGTTTCTAAACATCATGGCGAAAAAATGTATGCCGGGCAAATAATTGAATACACCGTTAAACCCGTTTTAGGTTTACCACTTTACTGGATGACAGAAATAACACATGTTGAAGATAAAAAATATTTTGTGGATGAACAGCGCTTTGGGCCTTACAGCATGTGGCACCACCAGCATCATTTTAAAGCTACACCAAAAGGTGTGGAGATGACCGATATTGTACATTATAAATTGCCCTTTTGGTTTTTGGGAGATATTGCTAATATATTATTTGTTAAGCAGCAACTGAAAACTATTTTTGATTACCGCTTTAAAATTGTAGAAAAAAAATTCGGGGCAGGTTAAAAATAAAATTAACAAAAACAATTGTTATTAATCGGTATCATTATTGCAGTGTAGCAATATCTTAGCAATATATTGTATCCCGAATGAAGTATGCAACGTTAATTTTAATACTGTTTTTTTTTACGGGTACTACTTTAGTGTACGCTCAAAAAAATTACAAGGATACTGCAGTAAAGCACAAAACGCCACTCATCAGTACTGCTTATTACAGAGATACAACATTGGTGCTTATTCCTTTCGATTATAAACAATCTGCATTATATCAGCCGTATACTTACGAAGTAATTGACAGCGTTGTTACAATGCTGTTGAAAAAAAATGACGTCACTCTTTCAATTGATGGCTATGCACACCCCGATGAAGGCAACGATACCATTTGTAAATATTTAGCTTTGAACAGGGCTTTGTTTGTTAGAGATTATGTATTAGGCCGTGGTATCGACAGCAGCCGTATAATTTTAGTTAGAGGATTGAGTAAAACAAAATCGGTAAACAGTGATATTGATAAGGACGGACATACCCGTAACTGCAAAGCAGAGCTGCGGTTGAATTTTCCGATACCTCCCGAAATTTTAAGAAAGGCCGACAGGGACGAAGATGGTGTTGTTGATATTGAAGATAGTTGCCCCGATGATTATGGCTACAAAGAAAATAATGGTTGTAAAGATTCCAACACAATTGTAATCCCTTTCGAAAATCAGCAATCATCCTTATCGCCATTTACTTACAGAGCATTAGACAGTGTGGTGACGGTGCTAAAAGAAAATGCAGCTTACACCGTAGCCATTGAAGGGCATGCTTACAAAACCGAAGGTATATATGCAGTATGCGAAAGACTATCAATGGAAAGGGCTTCAATTGTAAAAAATTATTTACTCTCCCGTAACATTTCAAACAAACGTATTGTTACAATTAAAAGTGCCGGCATTAACCGGCCTTACAATGCTGGTAAAAACCCCAGAGAGATTGCTGCAAACTCCCGTGCTGAAATTTTACTTAAAAAATAAATGTACTTATTTTACCCCTGCTCTTTTTTTCAATTCAGCAACAGGCATTACCATCAATCTTCCAATGGGTTTATTATTACGGTAAGTAATTACTTTCATAGCCACTGCATCTTTAGGAACTGTTAGCGGTGTTGTATATGCAGGGTAAAAATTATCCGGAAAAGAATTATCAAAACTGTAATGGATATTTAAACCTTCCACTTCTGTACTAAGTGTAACCACAATTTCAGCATCTTTTTTACGTACATCAAAAATGGCATCATACATACTGGGTGCATATTTTATAGCAGCCACATCAAATCTTTCCATTTGATTTTCTACACGGCTAACAAAATTATTCCAGTTCCTGT
>NZ_JANMUN010000166.1:0-8738 GCF_031391665.1 Ferruginibacter sp. | reverse complement strand
ATCAATCGTTGGAACTTCCAGATTAGTACCAAAGACGGCATCGGTAAAAGAAATATGCAGATCAAAAGCGACATTAAGTCCATCACGCTGTAATTCCTTATGACCTTCTTCTTCTATCAGGATGATCAAATCTCCGGGAGTACCGCCTCTTTCACCCGCATTACCTTTACTACTTAGATTGAGCTGCATTCCTTCCTGTACGCCAGCAGGAATATCTATTGTTACCGTTTCTTCACCATACACTCTTCCCTCACCTTTACAGGCAGTACATTTGTTAGTAACTGTAGTGCCTTCGCCATTACAGGTAGGGCAGGTAGTTACAGTTTGCATCTGGCCCAAAAAAGTATTTTGAACCCTGCGTACCTGGCCGCTGCCACCGCATGTACCGCAGGTGCTTACACTATTTTTATCTTTAGCACCGTTGCCACCGCAGGTATTGCACAGCACATATTTTTTTACCTTAATAGTTTTAGTAGTACCCTTTGCAATCTCTTCGTAATTCAGTTTTATTTTTACCCTCAGGTTGCTGCCTCTTACGCCACGGCTTCGTCCGCCACTGCTTCTTCTTCCGCCACCACCAAAAAAACTTCAAAACGGACTTTCATCACCAAAAATATCTCCAAACTGACTAAAGATATCATCCATATTCATGCCGCCGCCGTAACTGCCGCCACCGCCACGGCCCGGGCTAAACGCCTGGTGACCAAACCTGTCGTATTGCGCCCTTTTATCAGCATCGCTTAAAATTTCGTAAGCCTCAGCAGCTTCTTTAAATTTTTCTTCGGCAGCCTTATCACCGGGGTTGCGGTCGGGGTGGAATTGCATAGCCACTTTACGGTATGCTTTTTTTATCTCATCCTGAGATGCAGCTTTTGATACCCCTAAAATTTCGTAAAAATCTTTTTTCATGTACGCTTATCTCTAAAAAGAGAAAGTGGTTTTTAGTTTTAAATTTTTTTGTTCCCGGCATTTATTAATGCTAATCATCTTCGGTGGCGTCGCACTCTTGTGCAGTAAACCTTTATTCAACTTTAATTGTGTTTTATTAATTATGTTTTGCTACTAAGGAGCGAAGCATATAATATAATCATCACTACAATCTTCTCCATTTCCCCCTTCAGGGGGCTAGGGGGCTCTTATTTCCCCACCACCACTTTCGCAAACCTTATAATCTTATCATTTAAATAATATCCTTTCTCCACTTCATCCACTACTTTGCCTTTCATATTTTCTGCCGCAGGCACTTCAGTAATCGCTTCATGTTTTTCAACATCAAATTCAGTATTGATGCTTTGCATTGCTTTAAGCCCTTTGTTATTAAGTGTAGATCTCAATTTATTAAACACTAAACTGATCCCTTCTTTTATTGAAGCAACATCATCGCTGGTTTGCAATTGTTTTTCGGCACGGTCGCAGTCATCCATCACTTCCAGCATCGATACTACCACATCTTTACCGGCGGTTTGTATCAGCTCCATTCTTTCTTTTGCACTGCGTCTTTTAAAATTATCAAATTCAGCAAAAAGACGCAGGTATTTATCTTTTTGTTCATCCACTTCTGTCTTCAATTTTTCCAGTTCCTCTTCGGCGCCTTCGTTGCTTAAATGGGTATTACCGGGTACATCGGCATCGGCATTAATATTCATGCTCTCGTTCTCCTGTGTTATAGCTTCTTTTTCTTTCATACTAATTTTAAAAATTGGTTGCGAAGGTACAACAGTCAAACATTTTGCCAAGCGTTGTTTTGCAGCCAAATTGGCAAAATTAACGGGCTTCTGTGGACAATTTGAATGCCCTGACAGCTAAATGGGTAACTTTACGCCATGAAGAGCATTGTTTTAAACAAAAATATAAGCCGCAGGGTAGAGTTGGGGCATCCCTGGATATTTGCCAATGAGGTTAATACAGGCAAAGAAAAAGACACGAATGCAAAGCCTGGAGAAATTGTGGATGTCTTCACATTCGACAAAAAATTTATTGGCCGTGGCTATTATAATCCGCAATCGCAAATATCGGTACGGTTGTTAACCAGGGATAAAAACGAAAACATTGACGATAACTTTTTTTACAACCGTATTTTACAGGCATGGCAATACCGCCAAAAAATTGGCTACAGCGAAAACTGCAGGTTAATTTTTGGAGAAGCTGATGATATGCCGCAATTAATTATTGATAAATTCAACGATTATTTTGTGATACAAACTTTAGCCCTAGGTATTGATGTATGGAAACCTGCAATTGTAAAAGCGCTGGAAAAAATATTTACGCCCAAAGGTATTTATGAACGTAATGATGTACCCGTTCGTGAGCTGGAAGGAATGGAACAGCACAAAGGTTTTCTTTCAGCCGAATTTGATACCAACATTGTTATAAACGAAAACGGAATAAAATTTAATATTGATATTGCCAACGGGCAAAAAACCGGCTACTTTTTAGATCAGCAGGATAATCGCCGTGCCATACAGCATATTGTAAAAGATGCTGATGTACTCGGCGCTTTTTGTTACACAGGCTCTTTCGAAATTAGCGCTGCATATTATGGCGCCAAATCTGTATTGGGTTTAGATATTTCTCAAAACGCCATTGACATGTGCAATAAGAATGCAGCACTAAACGGCCTGGAAAAAATTTGCCGCTTTGACTGTGTGAATGCATTTGATGTATTAAAAAACTGGACCAAAGAAGATAAGCGCTGGGATGTGGTAATGCTGGACCCACCATCTTTTACCAAAAGCCGCAGTACCATTGATAAAGCGGTTGCAGGTTATAAAGAGATTAATTTGCGTGGGATGAAATTAGTAAAGCCCGGTGGTTTTTTAGTTACCTCCAGTTGTACCAATTTAGTGCAACCCGAATTATTTTTAGACATTATACAAATGGCCGCCAAAGATGCCAAACGAAAAATACGTCAGGTTGTTTTTAATGCACAAAGCGCCGATCACCCCATAATAAGAGGGCAGGAGAATACGCATTATTTAAAGTTTTTGATTGTGCAGGTGTTGTAGAGCGGTAGATATTTAAGTGTAGAAATTATCAATAGTTGTGTGATAACCTAAGTGTTTTAAATTTGAACAAATTAGTGTAAAACAAAAAATAACATACCAGATGATAGCTAAAAAAATAGATTTATTAATCCTCTTTACTCTTTTCATTTTTTTTGCAAATGCACAAAATGATAATGCCCCTTCATCCGAACCTGAAAAATCTAAGGTTATTAAAATGCCACGGTTTCCTGTTGCAGATTTTCCTAAAAAATCGATTCATGTTTCTAACATACAAATAATACAAATGGTAAGGGATAGCGTAAAGTTGGGTTATGTATTAAAAGGATTAGGAAACCAGGTAGTAGAAATAATGCCATCAAAACCACTAACGTTTTTTTTGCAGGAGCATATTATAAAAATGTATAAAAACGATTATAAAGAAGATGGCGTTAAAATACTTTGGGTTTTAAAAGATTTACGGGTTGGCGAAAAAACTGGTTTTATGGAGTACGCCTATACAAAGTTTAATGCCCTTGCTTATATTTCTTCTGACGAAAAGCAGTATAAATTTGTTACAGCTATTGATACAGTTTTTGTGAAACAGAGTGGAGGAGATGTAACAGCATGGCATGGAGAAGACATAGAAAATGTATTTAAATTGATGCTTAAACAAACATTAAAAAATGCTGTGACTCTAAATGAACAAAACGTGGAAAAAATTACTATTGAACAAATAGTAGAAAAGGAAAAGCAACCCGTAAATATTCCTATTCTGTCAGCTGCTGTTTATAATGAAGGCGGTTATGCAAACTTTCAGGAATTTCTTGATAACAAACCATCAGTAACCATTTTTTCACCTGTTGCAATTGGCAAAAAGAAACTTAAGTTTATTTCGATGAATTCAAATAACCAGGCCGATACGTTATCAATTTGGGGGCTTTGTAAAAACGGCGAAATTTTTAAATACGAGGATGATGTTGTCATTCCAATTGAAAAATATGATGACGGCTTTATTATTTCAAATTACATAAGCAGTACCAACAGACGAAATGGTAATAGGGCTTTTAGCGCCTTCATTGGCGGAGTTGCAGGTGCTTTAATTAGCACAGCAGCATCAGGTAGGCCATTATTAGTAAAATCAATTCCTTATATAACAAAAACAAGCTGGCAACCCGAAGCATCTTGCATTGATATGAAAACGGGAGAGTTATCTTTTTAGTTTCTCTTCCATTTAAAGCCAGAAAACAGTTTTTATTTGTTTAAAACAATATGCCTGATTAATTGTTATACCCTCAGCAATTTTAATTTGCCGTATCATGATATCTGTATATAATTTTATTGGTTCCTGGCAACTGTTTCCCGAAAAAGGAATTTACGAATTGGGCAGCCGCCCTAAATCCGGTATTTGTATTATTGCCGGAACCACAGATACAAAAGGTATCAGCATAAATAACAGTTGGGTAACATTGGAAAACGATGCATTTTCTTCCCAGTATCAATTACAGGCTGACGATGCTTTGCATAATTATCCCGACACTGATTTTGCAGAAAGTGTAAAAATGGAATTGATCAGTTCTATACAATTTTACATTTACTTCTATAAAAATGAAGAAGTAATTTTAAAAGTAAAACATGAGTTATTACAGAATGGATATTTAAAAATTACACAAGATGGATTTGCAGCAAATGGAAAACAGTATATCAACACAGAAATATACCATAAGCAAATGAGTGTGCTGCCGTACGCATCGGCTGCATCTGGTGCTATGATTAAACCAACGGAAGCAGGTGTAATAAAACACAAAGCTTTAAGTGCAATGGAAGAGCAAACCAATATGCAGTTAGATCAGATACGCAGGCAAATAGAATTGCTTGCCCTACAGGCGCAGGAAATTCAAATGCGTAAAGAATTGTCCATGATCATCTATAATGCAAAACTTAGTTTTTCACCTGTGGTAGGTTCGGTGTATTATCTCTATCAAAAAAATGATGACACTCATTTTCTTTCTATGATTGGTCCGCAACAATGGAGTAAAGGGAGTGCGTATAAAAATTACATTGCCCAGGTTAAATTACTCGCCGATCATACATGGGTGGAAATGTAATGAAAGAGTTTTTCAATTCATACATCCCCGGTAAAGCCCGGGTGTAATGCCTTCTGATTTTTTAAATAACCGCACAAAATAATTTACATCGCTAAAGCCGCATTGTAAACTTACACTGGTAATGCTGTTGCGCTTATCGGCTAATAATTGCTTGGCTAATTTTATTCTTTCTTTATTAATAAATTCCAGTGGTGTAATGCCAAACTGCTCTTTAAACCAAATAAAAAACATGTTACGGCTTAAGTAAGCTTTGCGGCATAGTTTATCTACTGCAATTTTTTCGGTAAGGTGTTCATGAATATAATGCAGCACATAATGCTGGCGGTTGTGGTTGGTACTATCCTGCAGCTCTGCACTTATTTGTTGCAGGTACTGGCTTTGTACTAAGCGTATCAGTAATTCTTTAAGGTTAAGATCGGCAAAAATATTTTTAGCTTTATCAGCACCGCTGCACACACGAATTAATTTATTTATTAGTCCGGTTACTTCTGTATCATTATCAAAATGATATTTATTAAACTGCAGTTTCCACTCGTGTGCATCCTGCTTATCGCTATTGTAAAAATTATTAAGGTATTGCAAAGTAGTGTTCATGTATTGTTCATCAACTGCAACTGCAATACACTGTGTGGGGTTATCCGTTTCTGCTTCCGGAAAATCAATTACCATCGTTTCGTTGGCAGGTACAATAACAGTTTCACCGGGTAAATAATCAAAGGCAGGTTTATCAAAAAGATGCATTACTTTTTTACCTCTTACCATACTGGTAATTACAAAATCGCTGAAGGTAAGCGGCACACGGTAAGTTTCTTTATAACTTTCAAAAACATTTAATTCGCAGTTATTTAAATTAAAAATGCGGCGGTTCTCTACCAAAGTTTGTAAATACTTTGGATGGGTGAGATCAATTTTTTGTAAATGATTTTTTACCGGCAAAGCGATCGCTATTTAGATTTCAATATTAAGAATTTTCTGTAAATCCTGTTATGTTAAAAGTACAATTGTGCTATGGAAAAATACTAAAATACAGCACTTAAATAAAAGTATTTTTAAAATTGAGTTATTATTAACGATTAAAACGCTTTTATATGAGTACAACTACAGCAGCTGCTCCCAAAACCAATGTGGCAGCACGTCCTGCGTTTAAAGAAAGATACGATCATTATATCGGTGGCCAATGGACGGCACCGGATAGTGGTGACTATTTCGACAACATTTCTCCCATTGATGGAAAAGTATTTACACAAGCCGCAAGAGGTAATGCAAAAGATGTGGCTAAGGCTATTGATGCTGCAACAGAAGCTTTTAAAACATGGGGTAAAACGGCAGCCGGTTATCGCAGCAACCTCATGCTAAAAATTGCACAGGTAATTGAAGATAACCTGGAGTACCTGGCCATTGTAGAAACCATTGATAATGGTAAAGCATTGAGAGAAACAAGGGCTGCAGATTTACCGTTAGTGATAGATCACTTTCGTTATTTTGCCGGCGTAATCCGTAGCGAAGAAGGCAGCATTAGTGAACATGATGAAACAACAGTAAGCATTAATTTACATGAACCTATTGGGGTAGTAGGACAAATTATTCCATGGAATTTTCCTTTGCTGATGGCCACATGGAAAATTGCACCGGCATTGGCCGCTGGTTGTACCGTGGTGGTAAAACCTGCAGAGCAAACACCAACAAGTATTATGGTACTGATGGAATTGATTGGAGATATTTTACCAAAGGGTGTATTGAATATTGTTACAGGTTTTGGCCCCGAGGCTGGTAAACCTTTAGCCTCATCGCCAAAAGTAAATAAAGTTGCCTTTACCGGCGAAACCACCACAGGAAGATTAATTATGCAGTATGCTTCGGAAAATTTAATTCCTGTGACCATGGAGCTGGGTGGCAAAAGTCCTAATATATTTTTTGAATCGGTAGCCGACGCTGATGATGATTTTTTTGATAAAGCTATTGAAGGTGCGGTAATGTTTGCATTAAATCAGGGAGAAGTTTGTACATGCCCATCAAGGATTTTAGTGCATGAAAATATTTACGATAAATTTATGGAAAGAGTTATTCAGCGCACCAATGCCATTAAATTAGGAAATCCGTTAGACGGTACCGTTATGATGGGTGCCCAGGCATCGGAAGATCAGTATAAAAAAATACTGAGTTATTTTGATATTGGCAAACAGGAAGGTGCACAGGTATTGTGCGGCGGCGAAGCTTTTCATCAAAACAGCGGATTAGAGCATGGTTATTATATTAAGCCCACCATTTTTAAAGGGCATAATAAAATGCGTATTTTTCAGGAGGAAATTTTTGGCCCCGTAACTTCTGTTACTACTTTTAAAACTACCGAAGAAGCCGTTGCAATTGCTAACGATACATTGTATGGTTTAGGCGCAGGTGTATGGACAAGAGATGCACACGAAATTTACCAGGTGCCAAGAGCAATACAGGCTGGCCGAGTTTGGGTAAACTGTTATCATCATTATCCGGCACATGCACCTTTTGGGGGCTATAAAAAATCGGGTTTTGGCAGAGAAAATCATAAGATGATGCTGAACCATTACCGCCAAACAAAAAATATGCTGATATCTTACAGCAAACAAAAATTAGGATTTTTTTAAAAAAGGAAAACCCCTGAAAGAAAAATGGTGGCTTAACGGCCACTGTTTTTCTTTTTAATAAAAATTAATATAAATGCCGGTAAAACGAATTTTAGCAACAGATGCAGCACTTGCATTAATTGAGCGGTTAAAAAAAATGCATGGCCCACTAATGTTTCATCAAAGCGGAGGTTGCTGCGATGGCAGCCAGCCCATGTGTTTTACAGACGGAGAATTTAAAGTTGGTGGAAGCGATGTTTGTTTAGGGACAATTGCAGACTGTAAGTTTTATATGGGAGCTGAGCAGTTTGAATACTGGAAACATACACAGTTAACTTTGGATGTAACACCCGGCAGAGGAAGCAGTTTTTCTTTAGAAATTCCTTTAGGAGTTCGTTTTTATATCGAATCAAAATTATTTAGTGATGATGAAATTGAAGACCTGGCTGCGTTGCTGCCAATTGAAAATGATTGATATTTTTAATTGAAAAGATTTAAAATCTAATTGGCATTAATATTATTTTGCTGCAAGCAATTTTTTTAAATTAAAATATAAAAAAACTGCACACAAAAATTTACCTGTGCAGTTTCAAAACGGTTTAATTTCACCGGCAATAATTATTACAACTTTCTTTTAATACCACAACCAACACTTCTGCTTTCTTTTACACTTATATCTTTTCCTGCAGTTAATTCATTAATTGCTTCTTTTAAATGATATCGTTTTACATTACCGGCATCAGTTGGGTTATCATCAATGGCGCCATGATACACCAATTTTAAATCCTTGTTAAATAAAAAACATTCCGGTGTTCTTTTGGCACCAAAGGCATCGGCAATTTCATTATTTTTATCTACCACATAATTCCAATTGTAGTTTTGTTGTTTGGCATAAGTTTTCATTGCAGCATAACTGTCATCATCAATACGCTGGCCTTCGTTACTGTTTAAAATAATAATGCCAACATTATTTTTTTGTGCATATGCTGCAATATCAACGGTACGTTGCTGATTTTTTATTACGTAAGGGCAGGTGTTGCAGCTAAACA
>NZ_JANMUN010000064.1:0-6887 GCF_031391665.1 Ferruginibacter sp. | reverse complement strand
TAAATTTTTCCATGTACTCACTCATGTCAATTCTAATTAAAGAATCTTCACTGTCGAACATATGTTTTGCCAAAGCTCTGGCCAACTCCGTTTTTCCCACACCGGTAGGGCCAAGAAAAATAAATGTACCAATTGGCTGTTTAGGATCTTTTAAACCCACCCTGTTGCGCTGTATTGCTTTTACAACTTTTGAAATAGCATCCTGCTGACCAACTACTGCTCCCTGTAAATCGTCGGCCATGCGGCGCAACTTTTCTGTTTCGGCCTGCACCATACGTTTTACCGGAATACCCGTCATCATGTGCACCACTTCGGCAATATCTTCTTCCTCAATAGGGAAACGTTTGTGTTTACTTTCCTCTTCCCAATTATTTTTTGCAGCCTCTAATTCTTCCTGCAATCTTTTTTCTGTATCTCTTAAAGATGCTGCTTCTTCAAAACGCTGGCTTTTCACTACTTTATTTTTTTCCAGCTTAATATCTTCAATCTTTTTTTCCAGTTCAATTATTTCCGCAGGAACATTAATATTTTTAATGTGCTTTCTTGCACCTACTTCATCTAAAACATCAATGGCTTTATCGGGCAGTAAACGGTCGGTCATATACCTGTCGCTTAATTTCACACAGGCATCAATAGCTTCCTGGCTGTAAGAAACATTATGGTAATCTTCGTACTTACTTTTTATGTTATTTAAAATTTGTATGGTTTCATCAACAGAAGGTTGCTCTACCAATACTTTTTGAAAACGACGGTCTAATGCGCCATCTTTTTCTATGTGCATACGGTATTCATCTAAAGTAGAAGCACCAATACATTGCAATTCTCCTCTTGCCAAAGCCGGTTTAAAAATATTGCTGGCATCTAAAGAACCACTGGCACCACCTGCGCCAACAATAGTATGTATCTCATCAATAAATAAAATTACATCCCGGTTTTTTTCCAGCTCATTCATTATGGCTTTCATTCTTTCTTCAAACTGGCCACGGTATTTTGTGCCGGCAACAAGAGCTGCCAAATCTAAACTCACCACTCTTTTATCAAACAAAACCCTGCTTACTTTGCGTTGCACAATGCGTAAGGCCAAGCCTTCTACAATGGCAGTTTTACCCACTCCGGGTTCGCCAATTAAAATAGGGTTGTTCTTTTTGCGGCGTGATAATATTTGTGATACTCTTTCAATTTCAATTTCTCTGCCCACTATCGGATCAAGCGAACCGCCTTCTGCCAATCTTGTTATATCTCTTCCAAAATTATCTAATACCGGTGTTTTTGTTTTGGGTTGGTTAGCTGCAGCGCCCCGCTGGCCTTTTGAGCCCTGGCTGCCGTACTGCTTTTTTTCTTCATCAAAATCATCTTCGCCTTCATCGCTAAACTCGGCCGATGGCGGCGTACTGGTTACAAAACCCAGTTCGTTTTTAAAAACATCGTAGTCCACATCAAACTGATTTAAAATTTGTGTAGCAATATTTTCTTTATTTTTTAAGATGGAAAGCATCAGGTGCTCACTTTCTACCAATGCACTTTTTTGCGCCTTGGCTTCCAGTACCGTAATGCGAATTACTTTTTCGGCCTGCTTGGTTAGCGGCAGCGAATTAATGTTGGCAATATTTTTACCTGTTTTGTCTTTTACCGCCATCTCAATTTCTTTGCGTAATTCAAACAGGTCTATATTGAGGGATTTAAGCGTTTTTATGGCTGTATTTTCCCCATCCCTTATTAATCCTAAAACTAAATGCTCCGTGCCAATAAAATCATTGCCCAATCTTAGTGCTTCCTCACGGCTGTAGGAAATTATTTCTTTTACCTGTGCCGAAAAATTGTTGTCCATTTACTTATTGATTTAGCTTGTACAATAATAACGATTATTTTGAAGAATAGGTTTAGCGAAAAGCGGAAATGTTAATATGTTTAAAAGTTAAAACAGCGATTTACGATCTTTTTTTGCATCCCTCTAATTTAACGAAATAATTTTATTTAAATTTTGCTTTACTTTACAAAACATAATTATAACCCTAAATTATTATTCTCTGCTTATGAATGTCAAAATAGATACCAAAGAAAAATTCACTGTTATAACGCCGGAGGAAACCGAATTTGCTGCTAATATGACAGGGGATTTAAACAATTTGTTGCTTCCTTACCTGCAAAAAGACATTCCCCACATAGTTTTTAACATGGCCGGGGTAATTTCTATTGATGAAATTACCGGAGAATTGTTGGCCAATGTTCAACAGCAGTTTTATGAAAACAACTGCTCTTTTGTAATTTGTAATTTGCAGGAGGCTGTTGAAAAACTATTGGATGAAAAAGAATTACTGGAGCTGATGAATGTAACACCTACCGAAAGTGAGGCCTGGGATATTGTGCAGATGGAAGAAATAGAGAGAGAATTGCTGAATTAATAATGGATAATTGATTAATGAATAATGGTTTTTGCTACTTTCATTACTTCGTTTTGCACTTTTACCAAACCAGGCAACTGTGCGTTAAAAATATTATCCATTATAAATTATAAAATTATCCATTAAAATTAAATGTTAGCACTCACCATATTAGGCAATAATTCTGCAATACCTGCATTTGACAGGAACCCTACTGCCCAAATTTTACAGACTTATGAAGAGAGTTATTTAATAGATTGCGGCGAAGGCACACAAATGCAAATGACGAGGTATAAAATACGCCGCAGCAAACTTAACCGGATCTTTATATCGCATTTACATGGCGATCATTATTATGGCTTAATTGGTTTATTAACCAGTATGAGTTTGCTGGGCCGCACACAAGATCTTCACCTGCATGCACCCGAAGCTTTGGAACAGATAATAAAATTACAGTTGCTTGTAGCCGATACCCATCTTTGTTATCAATTGCATTTTCATCCTTTAAAAAGCGAAGGCATAATTGCTGATGACAAAAAAATGAGTGTAGAGTGTTTTAAAGTACAGCACCGCATTGAATGCTGGGGATTTTTATTCAGGGAGAAAAAAAATCCAAGAAAATTAAATGCAGAACGTGCCGCCATTTATGAAATACCGTCAGCTTTTTATGATAAGCTTCAGCACGGCCACGATTATGTAAATAAAAAAGGGACTATTATACCTAATGATGAAGTAACGACAGCGGCAACAAAAGCAAAAAGCTATGCTTACTGTGCCGACACTATTTATGATGAAAATTTAGTGCATAAAATTACAGGTGTTGATTTATTATACCATGAAACTACTTATTTAAAAGATTTACACGAAAGAGCTGCAAGCCGCTACCACAGCACTACACACCAGGCAGCCAGTATTGCCAAACTGGGCAATGTAAAAAAATTATTGATCGGGCATTTTTCTTCTAAATACGAAACGCTGGATGCATTTTTACCTGAGGCTTGCGAAGTTTTTGAAAATACGGAGCTGGCATTGGAAGGGGTTTGTTATAAGATTTAAAAGATCGGGAATTTGGAATTTGGTTAAAAACGAACCGTTTACTTAAACTATTAAGATTAAAAGAGGAGTTGCTGTGCAATCCCTAATTCCCAATCCCCCAATTACTAATTCCTTGGGCTATTGTTCAAGCCTGATCACATTATTATATCCATCAGCCATAACCCATTTATAAAATTCGGCAAACCATTTACGCCAGGCTTTTTCGTTATGGTTGCCTTCGGTATCAATTACAGAATAAATCATGGTGTTTGAATTGCTCCCCAGCCTTTCTGCAACGTCTTTCATATCTTCTACATAAGTGCCACCTTCATTTTCGCCCATGTAAAAGAAAAATTTGGCATTTATTTTTTTTGCAACCGAATCGGTTAATGATCTTATTTGAGGAGCCGTCCAGAATGCAGGAGAAAAAACACCCGCCTTACCAAATACATCAGGATATTTTAAAGCACCATAATAAGAAATTAATCCACCCATGGAAGAACCTGCAATAATAGTATTTTCTTTGGATGATAAAGTGCGGTATTTTTTATCGATGAAAGGTTTGAGCGTTTTAGTTAAAAAATTAAGGTATTCATTTCCCTGTGGTAAAATTGTTTTGGATTGTGTGGAATCTTTCCAGGTAAATTCATAAGGATTATATTCACTCATTCTTGTGGCCTGACCATTATCAATACCCACAACAATACATGCAGGTTTTCCTTTTGCAATTAAAGAATCTAAACATTCATCAACGCCCCACTCACTGCCAAATGCACTGCTCATTTCATCAAATAAATTTTGCCCATCATGCAAATACATCACCGGGTATTCTATTTTTCCATTTGCATAACCCTGTGGTAAATAGATCCAGATGCGGCGGCTGGTGTTAAGCTGCGGCATAAAAAATGCAGTATCTATTATATGCACATTGGGGCTTGCAGTATGCTTTTTTGCAACGGTAAAATCATCTGCCCAGCCATCAACTGTATATTGTAAAGTAGCATCCGAAAATAATCTTACTACTTTATTTTCTGTCATCACACCCTTATCGGTTGACTCTGTTTTTTGCCAGCTGCCCCTCGTAAATTTAAATTGATAAGTATTTAAAGGAAGGTTTTTTATTTCAATTACCAGCTTATCATTTTCTTTTTTAAAAATATAATTGGTATCACCGGCATTCCAGTTATTAAAGTTGCCGGCAACAAAAATGGCTTCTTCTTTATGAGATGCAGGTGTTGCAGTAATTTCTATCCTTAATGTAAACTGTGCAAATAATTTGGATGATGCCAACAGCAAAAAAAGAAAAATATAAACTTTGCTCCGCATCTTTTTAAATTAAATGTTTATTTTTTAAGAAATGCTTTTACCTTTTGATGAATGCCATCACTTAAAGGCACAACGGGCAATCTCACTATATTTTCAATAATACCCAACTCATACAAAAATGCTTTTACCCCGGCAGGATTATTTTCTGCAAAAAGCAAATCATTTGCTTCCAAACATTTATAATGCAATGGCCTTGCTGCAGCAAAATCTCCTTTTAAACTCTGCCTTATCATTTCACTAAAATCTTTTGGAAAACAATTTGCCGCCACACTTATTACACCATCCATACCGCATGCAATTAAAGGCATAGCAACATGATCGTCGCCGCTTACCACTAAAAAATCGTTTGGCCTGTCCCGCAAAATATGCATGCACTGCACCATATTGCCGCTGGCTTCCTTCATGCCCTCAATATTTTTTTCTTTCGCTAAACGCAAAGTTGTTTCAGCCGTCATATTACTTCCCGTTCTGCCCGGCACATTATATAAAATAATTGGCTTTGGCGATACTGCTGCCAATGCTTTATAATGCTGATAAATTCCTTCCTGAGATGGTTTATTGTAGTAAGGGCTTGCACTTAAAACTGCAATGGCTTTATCTAACCGAAAGCTTTTTAAATTTTCAATAACTTCCCGGGTGCTGTTACCGCCAATACCAATTACTACCGGCACACGGCCATTTACTTTTTCGTAGGTAAAATTTACAATGTCTTCTTTTTCCTTTGCAGTTAACGTTGGCGTTTCACCTGTAGTGCCCAGCGATACCAGATATTCCACTCCGTTATCAATATCAAAATCAATCAACTTACCCAATGCATCATAATCAACTTCGGTATTAGTTTTAAAAGGCGTAACCAATGCTACACCTGTACCCTGCAATTCATTTTTCAAACCCATGTATTAAATAATTTGGGTAAAGTTATTATTAAGGATTGAAATAGTAAAAGAAAAAATCCCCCGGTAAAAACGGGGGACTTTTATCAGCAACAATTTTTATGAAATCTAATTAGTGCTTGTAAATGCCATTGTTGCTGCCTGCTTTAATATTTTTGAGTGAACGAGATAATTTCTGTCGGGGCTGTATATAAATAAACAAGTGCCGTTTTTAATTTTATTTATTATTGGTTTGTGTAATTTTTCGGATACTGCAGGGCATCCCCAGCTTCTGCCAAGATAGCCCTGAGAATTTATTAAATTTTCACTTACATAATCTGCACCATGCATTACAATTGCCCGGTTATCCGCATTATCATTAATCCCTTTTTCTAATCCCTGTAAATGTAATGAGTACCCATTTTTGCCATTATAGGTTTGCATGGTTTCATAAAACCCAAGGCTGCTTTTAAAACTCTCTGCCCGGTTCGAAAACTGCTGTGCAAATTCTTTACCCGAGTTTACACCATGGGCAACATAAGTATTAAACACTACCTTATAATTATTTAAGTCTATAACAAATAACCTTTTTTTGTTAGAAGACTGACTGAAATCAACAATAGAAATTATTTTATCATTATTTATTTTTCCTGCTTTTAATAAATAATCAAAGCCCTGCATGGCATAATGAAAAGCCTGGTGAGATAAACCCATTAAATTAAGCCGCAGGCTGTCGTAAACATTTGCATGGCTCGTACTCACCACTGCTAAAGGAGATTCGTTGTTAACAAACAACTCCAGTTTTTTTTCCTCAGGCCGCATTATACTTACCGGTTTTGTTTTAGCAAATACAAACGGAATGTGCAGTATAAAAATAAATATGGAGGAAAAGAAAATATAGAATTTTTTAAGGCTATGCTTAGTCATAATTAATTTGATATTGATTTTAAAGTGTCCCTTAATCAAACACAAACTTACGCCTAACCATTTTGCTTTATGTTAAAGAACATATAAAGAACCTGTTATAAATCGTATTGTTTTAGAGGATATTTTTTAGCCACTAAAAACCAGTGCTTTTCAAATAACAATTTATTTAATCTTTAAAGATTCTTTTATTAATTTTCCCCATTCTTTTATATCATCATTTTTCCATTTTCCCTTTGATGCTGCAGATGGATTAAGTATAGAACAGGTTTCTACTTTATCAGATACTGACCATGCTATCCAACTCAATTGCTTCGCATTCATCCAGGTTAAAAATTTATTCCACTCA
>NZ_JANMUN010000013.1:0-33306 GCF_031391665.1 Ferruginibacter sp. | reverse complement strand
TATCAAATTATTTCAAATTTGCAATAATTTGATATTAGCCATTCTTATCTTTGCAAAAAAATTACATATGGAATTAGGCATTGGCATGTTTGGCGATGTGCACATAAATAAAAACGGCAAAACACAACCTGCCGGCCAACGGCTGCAGGAAATTATTGAAGAAATAAAATTGATGGATGAGCTGGGCCTGGATTTTTATGGAATTGGTGAACATCACCGGCCGGATTATGCAGTATCCACACCAGAAATTATTTTAGCAGCAGCTGCAACAGTTACAAAAAAAATAAAATTGGGCAGTGCTGTCTCGGTATTAAGTTCGGCCGATCCGGTTAAATTATACCAGAGTTTTGCTACCATAGATTTGATAAGTAATGGAAGGGCAGAGCTGGTGGCAGGCCGTGGAAGTTTTATAGAATCGTTTCCTTTGTTTGGTTATGATTTAAAAGATTATGATAATTTATTTGAAGAAAAATTAAACCTGCTGCTTAAAATTAATAATGAAGATCCGGTAACATGGAAAGGAAAATTCAGACCTGCATTAAACAATCAGCAAATTTTGCCCCGTGCAGTGAACAATCATTTAAATATTTGGGTGGCTGTTGGTGGTACACCAGAAAGTGTATTGAGAGCGGGCAAAGCTGGTTTGCCAGTTATTTTCGCCATCATTGGTGGTAATCCTGCACAATTTAAACCCTTGTTTGATTATTATAAAGAAGTGTACCAGCATTACAACTATGATATGCAAAAATTTCAGGTGGGTGTACACATGCATTCTTTTTTTGGAGAGGTGAGTAAACAAACCGCCGATGAATATTATCCTGTTTATTCTTCACAAATGGATAGGGTGGGCCGCAGCCGTGGCTGGCCACCTTATCAAAAAAATCAATTTGATTTTGGCAGAAGCAAAGAAGGCGCTTTAATTATTGGAGATGCTATTGAAGCTATTGATAAAATTTTACAAATGCAGGAGTTGTTTGGGCTCACCCGTTTTAGTGCACACATGGATGTAGGCGGTCCATCGCATAAAACCATGATGAAATCGATAGAGATTTTTGGAAATAAAATTGCGCCGAAGGTGAGAGAGGCGTTCAAGAAATAATTTTTATTATTGTATTACCAGTTTACCAGTTTCAATTACAACCTTATTTCCATTTAGCAATTTATAGATATAAACACCAGCAGACAAATCAGTAAATTTGATATTGGCAGGCAGCACTGCAAAACTTTTAACCAGCCTGCCACTGATGTCAAATAGTTGCAATGGATTATCGGAAGCTGTACCTTGTTGCAGACTATAATGTAGTGGAGCATTCCTTTTTACAGGGTTGGGATAAAATAAAATTTGTTTAGCACCTGAAGTAAGCACCTGTATAATATCTGTGTAAACTGTTTGTCCATTTTTTAGTTTAATGCGTACCCTTAAAAAAGTAGTACCTGCTGCAAGCGCATTGGTAAGCTGGTTGTAAATGGTTTTAGTATTTGTTTTTTGTGTACCAAAGTTTTCCAGTAATTGCCCGCCTGGGGTTACTCTTTCAAAAAAAATACTATCGGTGTAGCTGGCAATGCTTAGTTCAAGAATTATATCCAGTTTATTACCATCAAGTAAATTATAATAAATCGTTTTATAAAAACATTGCACTCCCTGTAAAGTAACATCAAAAGCAAGGCTGCGGATTGCGGGTAAATTATTGTTGAGTATCGGTTCCACAGCATATACAAAATACGGAAAAGTTGTTCTGTTGAAAACAAAAAAACTGTCGGTTGCCGTGGCAACATGTTTTAAATAAGGACTGTCGGTTAAAGCAAAAATTTTATACGCACTGGCATACACGTGCTTATTCCACGAAAGACGGAACGAATCTGCACAAATAAAATCTACCACTTGCCTGGTTACTCTGCTAATAATAAAACTGTTTGATAAAAAATTTCCGAATGGAGTTTCCATTTTTAATACAGCTGTACTGTTAGTGTCTTTTATTACCCACTGGTATTTATTGGTATAAATTTTATGTGCTGATTTTAACAACTGCCAGTTAGCGCCATTATTGTAGCTAATGTATAAATTGCCAGTGGTGTTTGTATCAGTCACAAATGTTTTCCATTTAATAACGAGGTTATCGTTTTCTTCCCGGTTTACATCGGAAGCAGTTTGCGGATTGGTAAAGTTGAAAGTATTTAGTGTGTCAATATTAAATACCACATTAAATGAAAGAGAAGTTGCGTTAACAATAGTGCCAGTAATTTTTATTTGATAAATACCGGCAGCGGGTAATTGAATGCTTACTTGCTCTGCAGTATTCAGCGAATCTCTTTTTCTTACAGCAGGCTTTGCAAGAGAATCGGTATTGGCAACAGTACTTAATACCCAGGGTTTAAAAATAGCGCCGGTGTTAAGTTCAGTTACTTCAAGATCAAGATCGTTAATAATGGCTTTGTTATTGTTTACTGGCGCAGCCGTATCGGTATAAGCCAATGTTATTTTTAATTGTGCAGCATTGGCAGGCACAGTTATATTTTTTGTAAATATTTGCGCTTGTGATAAACTGCCAGCATCGTATTTTTTTTGCTGCAAGGTTTTTATGCATGCATAACTGTTCAACAAACCATAACCGGTTTTATAATCAATGCCTTTATTAAAAACATCATCTGCGGTATTGTACATAATTGCTTTCAGTAAAGCAGCAGGCGGAAGGTTTTGATTGTTGCTGTCGGCATGTACCTGTTGCAGTACAGCAACAAGGCCGGTTACAGCTGCTGCCGCATCCGAAGTGCCGTTAGGCCCAAGCGCTGTTATTTGCGGAGCAATGCGGCCATCGTATAATGGGCCGGCAGAACTTTCAGCTGCAATATTTCCTTTGTTATCTATTGCCGCTACAGTGATAATATTTTTTGCCATTTTAAAATTACCAGTAAGGTTGGCATAGCCGGATAGATTGGCATATTTGCCATCGATTGCAAAAGCGCCCCCTCTGTTGCCGGCTGAAAAAACATGCACAAAATTTTTATTTTGCCAGTTATGTGCATCATAGCTCACGGCTTCGGCGCCATAAAACTGTTGTATAACGGTTCCGTATGAATGATTTTGTACTGACACGTTGGCGTGGTTTAATACAGCTGCATCATCTGCAAATAAATTAGCAAAACTGCTGGGAAAAAATTTACAGCCATTAGCAATGCCACGGCCATCATAAAAACTATTACCTGCACCACCAATTATTGATGATATAATTGTAGCATGACTTTCAACACCTGTTGCAGCAATAGGGGAAGATAAAATTCTTTTATAGAGATCAAGATCGGTGGCTTCCATTTTTTGTTCCTTAACACCTGCCACAATATTTTTTCCATTGGCTCCGGGTATCATATAATCAACAGCATTTACACCATGAAAACTTCTGTCGTAACCTATGATGCCAATTTCTGTTTGGGGTTGTTGTTGTACATCAACAAAAATAATTTCGTTAAGTGAGAGTAGTTGTGTTTTTAAAAAACTTGCTTTGCAGCGGGCAATAACTGAATGCGAAGGATTATTTACACTAATAATTTTTATCTTGCTGGAAAATTGTTGCAATACTTTTAATAAAATGTTGATGTCCCTGCCGGTAAAAATATAGTTGTTAACGGTGTATTTAGTTATTTCTTTTTGTGCCGCAGGCGAAATTTTCCAGAGATTATTTGCAATGGCAAATTTTAATGATGGGAATTGTGTTTTGTTTTGATCTGGCAATATAATAATGGCGGTTTGTTCATCAAGTTGCCGGATAACTTTTAATGCACACGGTATTTCATTTTTCCACTGACATATATAATAAGCAGTTGTTTTTTTGTTTCCGCCACTAGTTTCGGTAAATGCTTCAAATAAACTGTCACTATTTTTTTTTGAATGGTTTTGTGCAGCTACGGTAATTTGTATAAAAAAAAACATGCAGCAGCATACATACTTTAAAATATCTTTCTCCACCCCAAAAAAAACTTTGCCCATGTACTTTCTATTATTTTAAGAGAATAAAATTACTGATAATAGGGCTTGCACAGTTGTTTAAAAAAAAGAAAATCCCTTTCCATTCAGGAAAGGGATTTTTATAGAATAGTAAATATTAATAAACATAGTTTAATGCTGTGCCGTCGGCAGAACTGAATGCAGGGCTGTTGTTGGTACAAGCCATCATCCACGAATTGTAAGAACCTGTAACGGTTGTTGGTGTGCCGGGAATATGAACTGCACCTACACCTGCTGAACCTTCATTGGCATTTTGTCCGCAACTGGAGCGGTTCATATAATCAGTATGGCGGAAACCAATGCAATGGCCAATTTCGTGTGCTATTACTTCATCAGCTTTGTTAGCAGTACTTAAATAACTTGTAGCACAGCTGCTGGTGCTTAATGTAAATCCGCTGGATGGATTACCGCTTGCCGTAGGAAAACCGGAAGCCTGGCCTAAGATACAACCACCTGTTGAAGTAGTGCCTAAATTAGCGCCGGTAATAACAATGTTGCCTCCGCTGGTTACACGCTGAAAACGGATTTTCAGGTTCAGGTTATTATACCTTGCCAATGCCTGGTCTAACCCGGTTGAATAATAAGAAGGAAAACCAGAACCTAAACGAACAGTGATAATGCGCTGGCCGGTTGCCGGTGTGCTTACTATCCTGGTAGTGCGGTAATGTTCTTCATTAGCAACAATTAATTCATGGTCGGGGCTTGTGCCAGCCAATTCATTTAACTGTGCAGCAGATAACAGCATATCACCTTCAACAAGGTAATTGCCATCAGCAGTTTTTTCGGCCCAGTTACTGTTAAAGCCTGCGGTTGTAATCATTGTTCTTTCATCTTGCGATAATGCATTGGCATTCGCATCGGTGTTAGCGATTTTTTTACAACTAACAAATGTGCTGCCTAATAGTAATGCTAAAGCAGTGTTCCTGATCAGTTTTTTCATTTTTTTAGTTTTAGTTTTAGTTTTAGTTAAATGCGTTACCCTTACAATTTAAATAGTTTTTTGCTAACACAAGCATCATAAAGGCGTAATTTATCAACAGTAAAATTACTTACAAATTTTACGCAAGGCATGCATATTATCTAAGCTCCGGCTTTTTGCTGTACAATTATTTTTATAACTTTATGCAAAGCTCATACTAAATTGAAATTTCAATCATTTCAGCAAAGCATAAATGCAACAGCACCGCCGCAACAAATTTCGGTATATTTATTGGCTATGTGGTACGATGCTAATGATAATTGGGAGAAAGCACATGCCATGGTGGATAATCTTAATGATGCAACGGCCTGCTGGGGCTTACCTGCATCGCAAAGAGGGCGATAACGGCAATGCCAATTACTGGTACATCAAAGCGGATAAAAAAATACCTTCAGTTAGTTTAGCAGAAGAATGGGAAAATATTGTAAAAGCATTGTTGTAAATTATTTTTATTTTACAGTACTATTTAATAAATAATTACCTGCTATGCAAAAAATAAACTGGGGCATTATCGGCTGCGGCGATGTAACCGAAATAAAAAGCGGCCCTGCATTTAATAAAGTATCCAACTCATCTTTAGTTGCTGTAATGCGGCGAGATGCTGCTAAAGCTGCCGACTATGCAGAGCGCCATAATGTGCCTAAATGGTATAATGATGCTGATAAATTAATTAACGACCCCGGGGTAAATGCTATTTATATTGCAACGCCACCTGACGCTCACGAAATGTATGCATTAGCCGCTATTAACGCCGGTAAGCCGGTGTATGTTGAAAAACCCATGGCCCTTAATTATGCTGCTGCAAAAAATATGGCTGCAGCAGCTGCAGAAAAAAATATAAAATTATCGGTGGCACATTACAGGAGAGAGTGGCCGCTGTTTAAAAAAGTAAAACAATTGATAGATGAAAAAGCAATTGGGGAAATTTTATTGGCTCGCCTCGAATTTTATAAACCACCACTAACAGCTGAGGAACTTTCCACTAATCATCATGCATGGCGGGTAAATCCTGCAATAGCCGGTGGCGGCCTTTTTCATGATTTGGCACCGCACCAGCTGGATTTAATGTATTATTTTTTTGGTGCTGTACAAAAAGTTACCGGTATTGCAACAAATCAATGTGCTAATTATATTGCCGATGATTTGGTTGCCGGAAGTATTCTGTTTGAAAGTGGTGTTGCTTTTAGTGGTGCCTGGTGTTTTAATGCAGCTACCGCTGCCGACCATTGCGAAATAATTGGCACTGCTGGCAGCATACGGTTTAGTTTTTTTAGTGGCAATACTATTACTGTAGTTGCTAATGGAGCAACTGCTATTTTTACATTTGATACATTGCAGCATGTACAACAACCCATGATTGAAAAAGTAGTGCAGTATTTTTTAGATGATATACCAAATCCATGCAGTGGCGAAGAAGGAGCGGAAGTGATGCGGTTACTGCAGGAGTTTGCCGGCAGATAAATGGTATATTTAGAAAGTGAAGAAAATAATTAATAATAATTGTGATTATTTTTTTCTTATAATACCTGTTCCGAAATTTTCAAACCAAAAAATAATACCCAACCAATCTAATGCACAAATACATGAACCGTAAAGCAAATTTTTTCTTCATCCTTTACTTTCCGCTTTTCGTTAACACGGTTAAAGCACAACAATTATATTTTCCTGATACAGGATGGCTGGTAAAAAATCCGGCAGAAGTTGGAATGAATAAAATATTTTTAGACAGTGCGGTTTCATTTGCAATAAAAAATGAAAACAGTGTAGAATATGATTTAAGAATTGCAAATATTAAAGCTTACGCCAAAGAACCTGATTACAAAATACTGGGACCCATGAAACAGCGGGGCGGCCCTGCAGGTGTCGTTATTAAAAACGGTTTCATTGTAGCGCAATGGGGTGATGTAAACAGGGTTGATATGACCTTTAGTGTTACCAAAAGTTTTTTATCTGCAGTAACCGGATTGGCAATAGACAATGGCTTAATTAAAAATGTAAACGACCCTGTAAATGATTATGTAAAAGATGACACTTATGATGGACCGCATAATTCCAAAGTAAAATGGCAGCACTTGCTTACGCAAACATCCGATTGGTCGGGATGCCAGTTTGGCATTTGCGATTGGGCCGACAGGCCACCCAAAGAAGGCAATATTGATGATTGGAAAAATAGGAAACTTTTGGAACCCGGCAGTCAATTTGAATACAATGATGTAAGGGTGAATTTGCTTGCGTACTCCCTGTTGCAGGTTTGGCGTCAGGCGCTGCCGGTAGTACTTAAAAATAAAATAATGGATCCCATTGGTGCATCAACAACCTGGCGATGGCACGGTTATGATAATGCATTTGTGAATATGGACGGGCTGATGATGCAGTCGGTAAGTGGCGGTGGCCATCATGGTGGCGGCATCTTTATTAACACAATGGATATGGCAAGATTTGGCCTGTTATTTTTACGAAATGGTAAATGGAAAAACCAGCAGCTACTTTCACCTAAATGGATACACGAAGGCCGTCAGCCTTCAGCTGCAAACAAATCGTACGGTTATCTCTGGTGGACCAACAGCGAAAATAAATGGAAAGATGTACCTGCAAGTACGTATTATGCTGCCGGGTTTGGAGGTAATTTTATTATTATTGATGATGAACATGACTTACTGGTGGTAACCCGTTGGATCGATGATAAAAAGATAGGGGAGTTTATGGCTTTGGTGAATAAGAGTATTGAAAAGAAATAATTTTAGAATTAAAGAAACAACACAGTAGCGTTAACCGGCATATGGTTATTCAATAAAAAGACTTTTATTAAAAGTGAACCATTAATTGATTATTAGATTAAAGAATTTAAATGAAAAAATACTCCTTGTTATTTTTTATTTGTCTTTTAAATTTTTATTCAGCAAGTATTGCACAACCATTTGCATCATGGACAAAGACGGAGTTAAAACTAACTAATGGTGTTGTGGAAAGAATAATAAAGTTGCCTGCTGAAAAAGGTGAATTTATCACCACATTGTATAAACCTGTTGCTGGTGAATTTTGGTACTTCGAAAAAAGCAATTCCGATTTTCAGTTTGAAATTAATGGAAAAATATATAGCGGAAAGGGGAATTGGTTTTTTAAAAATATTAATAAATATACCGATGCAAAAACGGGTGATGGCGCTTCTGTAACGCTGATAAGTGCAGATAAAAAAATAGAACTCAGCCTGCAATTTTTATTGTATCCCGGCTTGCCGGTTATCCGTAAAAATTTAGTTATAAAAAATATTACCACTCAAACAATTAAGTTAGAATCGGTGGATGTAGAAAAGTTTGAAGTAGTAGAATACTGGCCAACTACTTATAGCTGGATATTTCATGATTATGGCCGCAGAAAATCTATTGGCTCCTATGATGGCAATATGCAGGATGCCCTGATTAACATTTATGATAATGATTGGCAACAGGGTATTGTTATAGGCAACGAAGCCGCCGGGGTAATAAAGCATACTTCAGTTTACTGGCAGGAGCAAACTATCAGCGCCGGGCTTACACATAAAAATTCACGGTTTCCATTCAGAAAATATATTAAACCCGGCGAAATCTTTACTACTCCTCAGGTTTTTACTGCTGTGTATAACGGTTGCAAAAATCCTGATGAAATCATCAATACCGCCATCCCGGATTTTATAAGAAAGCACATGGGTATCCGCCTTGAAACATTATCACAAAAACCCACTTTTGTTTATAATACCTGGGTGCCTTTTGGCACAAACATCAATGAGAAACTGGTAATGGAACTGGCTAAAGCGGCTGCTGCTGCAGGCATGAAAGAGTTTATTATAGACGATGGATGGCAAAAAGATTATGGTGATTGGGAAATAGATTCTGCCAAATTTCCTAACGGGTTAAAGCCGGTTTTCGATTATATAAAATCGCTTGGTATGAAACCCGGGCTATGGGTAAGTGTGGGTAGTGCAACACCAAAAAGTAAAGTATTTAAAGAACATCCCGAATGGTTTGTAAAAGGAGCTAATGGAAATTTTTCTAACCTGCACCAGCCGGAAACTTCTTTCGATGCCCGTTCCGCTTGTTTTAGTACCGGATGGAAGGAGTATATAAAAAAAATCCTGCTCCGCTTATCCCTGGATTATGGGTTAGAATATTTGAAACTTGATTTTGCAGTAGTAACAAGCCCTTATCGTTTTGACAATAAAGTATCCGGCTGTTATGCTGCTAATCACCCTTTGCATAAAGACCATCACGAATCTTTTTATGTAAACTACGAAAGAGTTTGGCAACTGTTTGATGAGCTGCATGCTGCAAAACCTAACTTATTTATTGATTGCACATTTGAAACAATGGGAGGCTTACAATTGATTGATTATGCTATGCTGAAACATGCAGAGGGTAACTGGCTCTCTAATTTTTTAGGTCCTGAAGCAAAAGTTGATTTACGCATTAGAAACATGGCCTGGTGGCGTTCGCCTGCAATGCCAGCTACTGCATTGGTAATTGGTAACCCCGAAATGCAGGATACAGCATGGGATCTGCATATTAAATCGCTGGCAGGTGCATTGCCCATAATGCTTGGCGACCCAAGAAAATTATCGGATAACGATTTGAAAAAATACAGGCATTTTGCCAACTGGCTGCAACAGATGGAGAATAGCTACAGCATTATGAGTTACCGGCAAGACCTTACCGGCTACGGAGAGCCGAAGGAAGGAATGTGGGATGGATTTCAACGGATTAATACAGAAACAAAAGCTGGAGGTATAGTTGGTATATTCAGGCATGGAGCTGCAGCAACAAAACAACTGGTTACTGTAAATTATTTGTTACCGGATAAAGTATACCACGTAAAAAAAATAGATGGCACTATATTAATTACACAATCAGGCACTGATTTAAAAACAAAAGGTTTTGAAGTAGTGATTAATAAACTATATGATGGCGAACTGTTTGAAATAAGCAGAGAATAAAAAAATACTTACAGCCTTATCTCCATTTAAATGCAAAATAGCTGCAGGGTTTAACAGTTGCATTACCTATGCCGTGCATTTTTCCACTTTCGGCAATGTACAAATCACCAGGGCCAGCGGTATAATTTATTCCATCAATGGTCATTTCAGTTTCGCCATCAATAACTAAAATTACTTCTGTATCCACATGCTGATGCGGTGCATGGCTGGCCCCTTTTTGTTTTAGATAAGTAATATGCATTTCGTAATTGCTGCACATGGCAGTAGGCCTGTCAAAATATTTACGGGCACCTTTATTATTAGTTTCTTTATAAACCAGTGAATCAAGATTTAATAATAATGCACCGCCTGCCTTTATACTTCTTTCAATATCCATATTTTTTTTAGAGCGAAACTGCAATACATAATAGGTGAGTGGGCCGTCGCCAATATTTTCGAATGTTTGCGGTTGCATAGGAGGTATCAAAATTACACTGCCTTTGCCTAATACCGCTGTTGTATCGCCAATGGTGCATTTCATGGTGCCTTCTTTTATAATAATTACTTCTTCAATATCTTTTTGTGTATGCACCGGCCTTGGCACGGCACCTTTAAACTGTGTGGTGGCATGTATGGAGAAGTATTCAAATTCTGCAGTAGTGCCTTGTAATAATTTACGGCTTTCACGCAGTCCGTCTTTTTTAACAGCAAGTTCATTCCAGTGATAAACGCCTGATGTAACAGGCTGCAGTTGTGCAATTGTATTTAAAGAAATGGAAAGTAAAACTAAAAAAAGAATAATTTTCATAATTAAATTTATTAGAATTAATATAAGCTAAAGATAAATTATTTATAGCATCATAAAACGGTGTAATAGGATAAATACGAGGTGGATTACAAAACTGCCTGCATTGTTTGAAAACAAAATGGGGCAGTAAATTTGCATCAGACTTTTTGCAATACTGTAAACAATACTAAGTGCAAATAAAGAAAATTACGCTGCTTTTTTACTAAGTATTTAAAGGTGGTTATTTTATTAACTAAATCGGCTGTTGGTATGGTTTTTGGAATTTAATAAAAAAATCCAACACTATGAGAGCTATATCCTTTTTGATTGTAGTATGTCTTGCTTTTTTTATTTTACTTTTTACCACACTTACTTACATGTTGTCGGTTATTTTAAATTTAATTAATTAACGACTGCATATCATTTTGCCGCCACCTGGTTTATAATAAATCAGGATAAAAATTTGTATGCTGTTTCAGAAGATAAAAATAAATTTTTGCCGGTAAGGGTAAGGGCAATTGTATTTATTGCCTGCAAATTTTTATAATGCTTATTATTGCCAGAGCAATTATTATTTAAAAAACATGAAATGAATTTTAAATAATCTCTTAACGAAATATTTTTTTTTGCAAAACTATTAATTAAGTAAATGGCAGCACCAATTTTTGATGCTGCCATTATATTATTGGGGTTAGTAAGCTCAGTAATCTCAGTAATCGTTATTAACGGTATAAGGCTTTTCTTTGGGGCCTTTAAACTCGTCAAGATCAATATTAAAATGCCGGGTGTAAATATTTGATTGCTGAAACTGGTTTTTTAAACGCAATGCTGTTTCCTGAAATGATTTACCCACAGCGGTATGAAAATCGTTTAGTATAAGGCCATTGGCTTGCTGCATCATTTGCTCAGGATCATCTAAGTAATAATATAAAACAGCAAGGTTAAAATAACTGGCATACCTAATTTTACGATCGTGTTTTTTAGAACCGCTGTAAGTTGTTTTGATACTTTCAAAATAATCAATCACAGGTTTTAATTTTTCACGTGCCCCTTCAATTGATTTGCTGGCGTTCATACTAAAAAGTACCTCACTCATCAATTGAAATGCTTTTCTGTCATCATCATATTCAGGATGTTTCCTGCTGCCAATAACCCACATAAAATCATCAGTGGTTATTGCTGCAAAGCCAAAATTATCGGTAATTCTTTCGCTCAGGTAATGCATTGCCCTGTTTACGCATTTTCGGAAAAGCTCTTTTGTAATACTTAATGAATTGAGTACAAAGTATCCTTCGGCTAATGGACGCAGTGCAAATTCAGGACTGTTATACACCTGCTTGTAGTTGCGGCTGGCCAGTTCTTCGTCCATTACATGTATGCCTTTATAATCATTTATTTGTGCAGTGGCAGCAAAAGTATATACCACCTGCTGGTAATAAACAATTTTTGTTCCGGTGATGACCCCATTTCTGTCTTTAGTAGTTATTGCTCTTTCTTTTATTGATACTGTTTCAGGAAGAAGGTCTTCCAGTTTTACCTGTATATTAATATGGCCATCTTGCCCAAGTTTTCGCCAGCCTTCCAGCAAAACTGTATTCGAAGGATCTGAATCCTGCATGAATGGCTGCATCATTTTTGTACTGTTTACCAATACATTGTAAGTGCGGTAAGTGCTGTCTAATTTTAAATTGGGCAGGTTACGAAACTGCACTTTAAAATTGAAACGGTCGAGGTCAACTCGTTTTTGTGCGGCAAGTGTTGCTGACACAAATAATAAAAGAAAAAGGTAATATTTTTTCACGTTATATTAGACTGGTACAGGCTATAAACGTAAATACCCGGAAAATATTTTCCTGTTTCCTTTACTGGCTGTCACACAACTTATTTTTTTTATTAAGATGGCAGGTTACCATTACACATCAGCTTCATTAAATGATAATACTAAATTATTTACAGTTGCAATAACCTTACGGCAGTCAACACCTGCTTTATCAAGCATCCGCCGTGATGCTTTGGCAGTATCGGTACCGGCATATTTATCGGAGAGATAAATTACTTCGCTTATGCCGGATTGTATAATGGCTTTTGCACATTCGTTGCAGGGAAAAAGTGCGGTGTAAATTTTACAGCCTTTTAAATCCATGCCAATATTATTTAAAATGGCATTTAATTCTGCATGGCAGATGTATGGATATTTTGTTTGCAAAAAATCGCCCTGTTTTTCCCACGGAAATTCATTATCATCGCAACCCAGTGGAAGGCCATTGTAGCCTGCGCCAACAATTTTATTTTTATCATTTACAATGCAAGCACCCACCTGAGTGCTGGGGTCTTTACTTCGTTGTGCACTCAGCAATGCAACTCCCATAAAGTATTCATCCCAACTTATATAACCTTGTCTTTTTTTTAATGATGCCATAATGCGGTATTGAATGGTATATCCTGTAATACGAATGTAATACATTTGGTTTTTCAAAAAATAATTTTTACTGTTGTCATTTTATACTTTCTTTTCAAAAAATAAATATAAAAAAAGCCGCCTTAATTTATTAAGACGGCTTTGTTAAAATATAAAATTATTATTGCTTAATAAATTTTTGCTGAACAGCTACACCACCACAATACACATTTACAACATACACACCGGGTGTAAGCTGATTTACATTAATAGTTTGTGTTTGATTGCTGTTGGTAGCTTTAACTCTTTTAGTTACCTGGCCAACTGAATTAATTACATCATACAATACTTCTTTATTCTGCCAAGTTGCAGGTATAGTAACATGCAGATCGTTTACTGTTGGATTAGGAAAAGTTTGAATTGAAATGGTGCTTTCATTTAAGTTACGTAACCTGATAATTACTGTTGCAGAGTTTTTATATTTACCATCATTGTCAATCATACGAAGGCGGTAATAAATAACACCGCTCTGTATTGATGCAATATTATCGGCAATGCTGTATGTATTGGCAGTACTTGTTGTGTTAGCAAAAATAACTGCTGCATCAGTAAAGTTTACCGCATCTGTACTTCTTTCAACAACATAACGGTTTACATTTATTTCCGAAGAGGTTATCCATTTTAAATCAGCTTTTTTTCCGTTGCTGTTTAAAGTAGCATTAAAAGATTCTAAGTTTAAAGGTAAAGTAGTCTGGTTAGGATACACAAAACCCTTCATATACATTCCATACTGGCGTGGCGATTGAGAAGGATTTGTTTTTAATGTACCTAATTTTACTGTAAAAGAAGAAACATTGGTATTTGTTGCAGAAAACATATTAGCTATACTTGCTGTATCAATACCGCTTCTTTCTACCCCTGCAATATTTATTGCACGAAAAGTACCTAGTACAGGCTGTGTCATTGAAATATCCATTGTTGTACCCATGTACACTGCCGAAGCACCTGCACCTAATGCTATTTCATCAAATTCTTTAAGTGAATTGCTGCCATCAATATCTAAAGCGGTAATATTTAAGCTGTTCATGGTGTAGTTTGCATTGCTGCCAGATATTTTAAAATTAACTTTAAATACAGCGTAGCTTTCACCAACAATTGAACCTGATTTTACTTCTGGTTGAAATCCTTCTAAATATCCAAGTCCTCCTGCATTATCGTCAATTTTTGTAATGCTGGCTCCACCAATAAGGCTGTCAATTTTTACCAGTACGTCTACACCCGGTGTTATACCTTCATACTTATATACAGCGCCCAGTTGCAATGCAGTACCAGAAACTAAAACTGGATCAATAGTAAAATTTAATTTAGCCGGACCCTGTGAAGCGATTGTTGCAGGAAAATAATTTAATGAACAATTTTCTGTTTGCGTTCCACTAAATTTTCCGTTAGGATTAAAAGTAAGTGATGGGCCACCGCAGTATGCATCTAAGTTAACGCCTGCAGTTATTACTCCACCCGATGCAAAAATGTTTGAATTGCCAATTGTATTTGTAGCATGATTTTTAAAAGTGATGTAATCGATATCCCCATTTGCGATACCTCCGTTTAACTTAAAATTGCCATTGCTGCCTGCTAATTGCGCTTTAAAAGATTGGAAATATACCGTACCGGCATTTACTGAAAAGTCGCCATTGCCATGCCATCCAACAGAAACAGAAGCATCGTAAAGTGTATCAAGCGACAATCCACTAAGTGTGTAATTTCCTCCAATTGTAAGTACACTGTTTTTTAAAATTCTTACACCTGCGGTTTGATTAATCCAGTCATCAGCAACTTCTACATAACTGTTAACTATATTAATATAGCCGCCTGTATTTTTAAAAGAGCCGTTTTGTGCGGTACCGGTTTCACCACCACCTGCAAAGCGGTATTGTCTGTATTCGCCGTTTGTGATGTAAATTTTTCCTCCAAGAAAATTTTCAAATTGTGTACTTGTGGGAACAATAAGTCTTGGTGAAACACCTGTAGGATTAGTGATATTAATTGTTCCGTAATTGGAAATATTACCACCCATATCGTACGATACGGAATGCTTAATATTTATTACAGCTGTTAAAGGAATTGAAGCTGGTGGAACAACTCCACCCTGCCAGGTTGCAGCATTACTCCATAAACCATTGGAAATGGAAGTGTAAGTTTGCGCATTTGCAACAGTGCTTAAAAGTAAATAAAGGACAAAAGTAAAAACAGTTTTTACTGTGTAAGAGGGTAGAATTTTTTTCATTGTTTCCAAAAATTAGAGGTACGAGATTGTTATTTTTTCGCTTAAACTTACTCTTGATTACATTGAAAAACGACCTTGTGATGGTGAAACATACTGTAGGGAAAATCCCTTTTTGTAATAGTAAGTTTCCAGTCGGGTACCTTTAATTCTTGTGGTACTTATGTAATTTCAGAGTAGATGTAAGCGAGTGCAAGATAAGGTACGTATTTAACACATGCAAGGTTTTGCGACTTTTTTTGCAAAAAAACCGTAAAATTACTATGATGTTTGATTTTCAATGGTTTATGATTAAAAATTTCTTTTTAGTTGGGTAAGATTATTTAAAAAGTATTGAAAATCAATGCAAAATATTTATTTGAGATCAGAAAAATAATAAAAAGAATACCTTTTAATCTTCAAATCAGCCCCAAATATTGCAAATTGCTACGCTGATACTTTACAGTAATTATATCCGGGCTCATTGATTTGAACACAATTCTAAATATATTTTTACTGTTAAATGCAGTCGATATTACTATTAATTACTGTGGCATGTTAGCGTAACCTTACTTGGTTAACTTACTTTAACACCGCCACAATCTTATATTAATATTCGTTGTTACAGACTGTAACTTTGTACAATAAATTATTACAATATAACCGACTATGCTTTCTCCCACAATTAATTTTCAGCCTTTACTCAAAAATGAATTGGTTATAGCTACACCACTTGAACCAGCCGATTTTGATATTCTATACAGTGCGGCTTCCGATCCATTAATATGGCAACAGCATCCCAATAAATACCGCTACCAGCGGCAGCAGTTTGAAAATTATTTTAAAGGTGCCATAGAATCAGGAGGTGCTTTTTTAGTAAGAGATGCCCGGACAAATGAAGTTATAGGAAGCAGCAGGTACAGTGATTACGATGCCGAAAAAAATACGGTTTCTATCGGTTACACTTTTTTTGTATGCAGCCATTGGGGTGCCGGACATAATTATGCACTAAAAAAATTAATGCTCGATCATATATTTCAGTTTGTCGACAGGGTTACCTTTTATATCGGTGCAGTTAATAAACGGTCTCAAATTTCTTTAGAAAGATTGGGCGCAATAAAAACCGGCGAAGCCGAAACGACTTATTATGGTGAAGCTGCCAAGCTGGATTATATTTATACTATTACAAAAGCGCATTGGTATCAGTTGCGTAAAACAATAACAGTTTAATGGGTTGTATTTAAATATTTCATTTATACAGCAAACGCTGCATCTTTTTGTTATAACTGCAGGTTACCAAAAGTTTTATAATTTCACAGCATAATTAAGGTTTATGAAAAGGTTTTTTTTATTAATAGCATTCTTTCTGGTTACAGTAATTTCTTTTTCACAATCCCTTAGTCAAGTTACTTTATCAGGCGCAACATCACTTTCGTCATTTAGTTTTCTTACAGATCAACAAGCTATAATTAGAGTAACACCAGATGGAAGGGTTTTGGAATGGGGAGTAGAAATGCAACAGGGACGTAATGGTTATTACCAGGGAAAACTTGATCCTTATATGGGAAGGGTTGATTATTACAGCCAGGATGCTGACGAAGCTATAAGGGGTAAAGTAAAGAGTGTTGGCGCCTGCAACATTACCTATTTTACATCATCAATGCCCGATGCACAAAGAGGAAAGGTAAAAACAATTGGCGCTGTTGCTCTGGATTATTATATGGATTATGACAATGAAAGTTATAAAGGCAAATTAAAATCAGCAGGGCATCTTTCTATTGCGTATTATGCTTCTTATGATAATGAATATTTCAGGGGGAAATTAAAATCCATTAGTAACACTTCGCTTACTTATTATTCTATTTTTGATGATAAGCTCAACAAAGGAAAAATAAAAAGCATTGGCACATCATTATACAGCTGGTATAATGAATTTGACCGTAAAGAATATCAGGGCGAAATGAAATCGAGTGCAACTATTCAAAAAATAAATGGGGTTACTTACAATATTTTTTAATTGGTATCGCTAAAATAAATCATCTTTTTATTAGTGGGGATGTAAACCAAAATTAAACTTCGTGTAAGCAAATTCGCCGGTATTGGAAAATTATTGCTGGCCTTTTAATTTCTTATTTCCATCTTCCTTAAATCTGTCAACATTAAATGAACGTATCTATCCCTAACAATTTATAATGATGCGTTGTATAATTTTAATTTTAATAATTTGTAACAGCTTACCTGTAGTAGCACAGGATGATTCTGCCCGGGTAAATTTTGGGTTAAAATTATACACGGGGCAAACTGTGGTACATACTCAATCGGTAAAAAATATTTTAGATGCCAACCCATTTGGTTTTGAACTGGAATGGGCTAAGCATCAAACTAATTTCGCTTCTTTTAATATCAGCAGTGCTTACGTAAAAACCGGTTGGGCTTTAAGTTATTTTAATTATGATCTGCCACTATTAGGGCATGCCGTTATTGCCTCACGGTTTATTGAGCCGCAATACCGCATTTTAAAAAAGGTGCAATTTGGTGTGAGAGCATCTGTTGGTGTTGCTTACCTAAGTAATCCTAATGATGCTGAAAAAAATCCAACTAACAATAATTATGCTTTACACATAAACCCGTATATGCATTTAGGAACCAGTTTAAATTTTCAATTATCAAAACATTTAAGTACTGGTTTACAAACTAATTTTCACCATATCTCCAATGGCAATATACAACAACCCAACAAAGGTATTAACTGGGTAACAGCTGCACTAAGCATGCATTATTACCCCGGCAATAATACTTTGCCAAAATATAAACGGGTACATAATAAATTTTGGAAAGATAAAAAAGCAAATGTGCAGGCAGGTGTTTTTTATGTGCCTTACCAGGGCTATTTTGAAAAATGGATGGCGCAAAGAAAATATGCTTTCGGTGCATTTGCAAAAATTACAAAACAAATTGGTGGTGCAAGTGCTGTAACTGCAGGTACCGAAATTTATTATAATAATTTTAAACAGGATGATAATGTAAAACGCATAACATCAGGTGTAGTTGCAGGCATACATGGCGGGCATGTTTTTCTTTTAGGTAAAGTACATTTTAGTCAGCAGATAGGTTTTGCATTTTATAATAAAATATATTTTCTTCCGAATTTTTATCACCGTTGGGGTTTGGACTACAATATCAACAATCGTTTTACTATTGGCGCTAACTTAAAAGCCAACAGCGATAATGCAGATTTTTTCGACATAAGGCTGGGAATAAACTTGTAAATACAACTTCTTTACTTAGTAAAAATACTTTTTACAGTAATTATCATTAAGCTCTTCTTCATTGGCGTAATTTTTGTGACTGAGCAGGTGTTTAAATTCAATCCTCATGAAAAATATATTACGCTCAGTCGTTTTCTCATCTTCTTTATTTATTTGTATTTTATTATTTGCATCATGCAGCAAAAATAAAATTGATAAAAAAATATCAACACCACCAGATAATGGCGGGGGAGGCAGCATAACATGCACCGCTACAAAAGCTGCCGCTGAAAACATACAAATATTTCCTGCAGATAATCCATGGAATAAAGATATTTCTGCTTCACCCATTGATCCATACAACACACAAATTATCTCAGGTATTTCAACTCCTGTAATTAAGGCTGATTTTGGAAGTGGACTATGGCAGGGTGCACCAATTGGTATTCCTTATATCGTTGTATGCGGCAATCAGCCAAAAATACCTATAAACTTTACCGACTATGGCGATGAAAGTGATGCCGGCCCTTATCCCATGCCGTTATCAGCACCCATTGAAGGAAATGGCAGTGGCGATGCACACGTTATTGCAGTGGATATAGAAAATAAAATTTTGTACGAACTTTTTTATGCCAGAGTTAATGGTAACCATTGGGATGCATCTTCTGGTGCAATTTTTAATCTTAACTCTAATCAACTCAGGCCCGAAACATGGACATCTGCTGATGCTGCAGGCTTACCAATTTTTCCTGGGCTGGTGCGCTACGATGAAATTTTAAAAGGAGTAATTGATCATCCAATAAGATTTACATTAACCAACAGCAATGTAAAACCTGCCTACATTTTTCCGGCACGCCATAAAGTAAACAGCACCGGCGGGCAATACAGTTTGCCTTTTGGTGCAAGAATAAGATTGAAAGAAAATTTTGATATCAGTAATTATTCGGCTACCAATCAAATTATTTTACGTGCTATGAAAAAGTATGGATTGATACTTGCTGATATTGGCAGCAATTTGTACATAACTGGTGCACCCGATGAAAGATGGAATAATGACGACCTGCGAAAACTGGGGCAGGTGCATGGCAGCGATTTTGAAGTGGTAAAATTTAATTGATTTACTTTTTGGTATAACTCTTCAATAAATAAAACATCACTTCAGTAATTAATGAAGGGATGTTTTGTATAAAAATAAAATTATTCCAATTTACTTTTTACTTATCCTGAATAAAATACCAAAATCACTAACAGCATATAAAACACCGTTGTATTGTGTTATATCCCGTATCCTTTCTTTTTGGTCGGTTAGTAATGCTTCTTCACCTACCACTTTATTATTTTCAATTACTAATCTTACAATACGTGTGCTGCTCAGGCCAGAAATAAAAAGATTGTTTTTCCATTCAGGGATTGCATCGCCGGTATAAAAAACCATTCCTCCTGGAGAAAGTACAGGATCCCAAAAATATACCGGTTGTTCCATTCCTTCTTTTTGCTGAATAGCGTCGCCAATTTTACTGCCATTATATTCTATACCATAAGTAATTATTGGCCAGCCATAGTTTTTACCCGGTTTAATAATATTAAGCTCATCGCCGCCCTGTGGTCCAAATTCTGCTTCCCATAAATCGCCTGTTACTGGATTAAAATCTAAACTTTGCGGATTGCGGTGACCATAAGAATAAATTTCTGGTTTAGCTGTTGATTGATTGATAAAAGGGTTGCCGGGAGCAGCCTTGCCATCCTTTGTAATTCTAAATATTTTACCCATGCCGCTGTTAAGCCACTGTGATTGTTTTCTTCCTTCCAGTACCGATCTTTCGCCGCTGCTTACAAAAAGGTATCCTTCTTTATCAAAAATCAGGCGGCTGCCAAAATGATACTCACTGTTCAATTCGGGTGTGGCTCTAAAAATTACCTTTGGATTTTTAATCATGGAATCATTTTCATTCAATTGCCCTTTAGCCACTGCCGTTAGATTGCCTTTGCCATATTTTTCGGAGAATGACCAGTAGATTGTTTTGTTCGTTGCAAATTCAGGATCCAATGCTACATCTAATAATCCACCCTGGCCATTGTCATCCACTTTAGGAAAACCTGTTATTTTTTTTACCAATGCCCCATCAGCATTGTGTATTTCCATATAACCCGATTTTTCTGTTAGCAGTAATTTTCCGTCGGGTAATGCAATAATTGCCCAGGGTCTTCCCAGTTTTTCTGCAATTTTTTCTACCTTATAAGCAGTGGTAGTTGTAACGGCTTTAATTCTTGTTTGCCCTTCAAAAGCAGGTTTGTAATGTGCATTGGGCATTTTAATTGCTGCAGCTGTAGTGGAAGTGGTATCGCCGCTTGTTTTTATATTTTCATTTTTTGCGGTATTGCTGTTGCCTGAGCAACCAAAAAAAATAGCAGTTACTGCTGTAACAGAGAAGAGGAGTTTGCTTTGCATAAAATAATAGTTAATGATGGGTGTAAAAATAATGCAGTTAATTGATTATTTTACAGGTGACAGGAATAAATACAAATTTAATTTTAAGATGTTGTTTATGCAGCCTGATAAAACATCAATCAATATTATAAAAAGGAATTCTGACAATTTTTACAAATCTTTTTCTGTAATAATTATTTAATTGGGTAATAACCACGCCATAAGCTTTGCCTGATGTGGAATGAATGAAATTAATAACTCCATCATCTGTGGTTGTAATTATTCCCATGTGTCCAACAATGGTACTCAGACTGTCGGTGCCGGTAAATAAAATCAAGTCGCCGGGTTTTGCAGCAGCTGAATCTACAGTAATTCCATAATTTGTAAAATCAACTGATGACCGGGGAACTTTAATATTAAAATGATTAAATACAGTTGTAATAAAACCAGAACAGTCTAAGCCTTCGGCAGGATTTACAGATGCATATTTATAAGGAGTGCCAATTAAAGTTTTAGCATAGGTAATTAATGTTTGAGGAAAACTATCAGTTATAGAATTTATATTGTTGACAGGTACTTTATCAGCTGAATCGGTAAATTTAATTTTTGCTTTTTCAATAATACTGTCTGCAATATTATGCTGAGCAGTATCAATTTCGTTTTCTGCAACATCATTTTGCGATATATAATTACAGCTAAAAAAAGATATAACAAAAAAGATATAAAAGTTCCTCATAAAATTAAAGAGTTGTATCTGTAATATACATGATTTTTCCGCTGAAGGTTAAATTGTTTTTTATTGCAGATAATTAATCTTTTGCAACGAAGTTTAGTTTGCGAACATTATTTTTGTTACTAAATTATTTATGACATTCAAGCAAAAGATATACAGCCATTACCTGCAACTAATAAATGATAAAGTGCAGCAACTGCAAAAAGTGCTGGACGATTTAAAAGAAAGTGGCAGCAACGAAACTAAAAGCACCGCAGGGGATAAACATGAAACTGCATTGGCAATGCTGCAGATTGAGCAGGCCAATACAAGAGGGCAAATGAAGGAGGCGATTGCTCAAAAAGATGCGCTGGAAAAAATAAACCCTTCAATAACAGCAAAAATAATTGTACACGGCAGCCTAATTAAAACTAACAAGGGCTATTTGTTTTTAAGCATTGCTTTGGGTAAAGCAATAGTTGAGGGTGTACATGTAATTGCTTTGTCTCCGCTATCGCCATTAGGTATAAAATTGATGGGCTTGCAGGCAGGTGACACAACAGCAATTAACGATAATAATTATGTGATAGAAAGTATTGAATAAATTTTTGCAGTGCAATTATTTTTTTTTCTTTATCACCCAAAATAATAACCCAACTGCCAATACTGCTAAAAGCAATTTACCCTGCCACCCAAAACTGGTAACTTCGTAAACTGCATATGCTTCCATAAGCAAGGCTGGTAATTTGCCTAACGAACTGGCAATACAAAAAATAATAAAAGATACTTTACCTACGGCAGCAGCAAATGTTATTAATCCCGAGGGAACAAAAGGAATAAGGCGTAAAGAAAATATCAGGTAAAATGCTTCTTTATTTTCGGCATCAACTAGTCTTTTTACTTTTGGATATTGTTGAAGCTTATTTGAAGTAATTCTTTTAAATCCTTTACGGTATAATATAAAAGCAATAGCGGCACCAATAGTTTCTCCTGCAAAAGAAATGAGTGTACCATTCCAAAATCCAAAAAATAAAATATTGGCTGCAGTAATAAATACACTGGGTATAAAGCCTAATACTGCAATAATTATACTTATACCGATGCTTATTACAGCAGCAAGATGTGGATATTCTTTAAAAACTTGCAATAGACTATTTTCCACCTGTTAGATTTGCGATAACGCTTTTTTTAATAAAGATGTATTAAAATTATTTACTGGTGAAATAATAGGTATGAATATTTCCAAATATTCCAATTATTGTTTTTTAAATAACAGTGTATACTTTAAGCTCTTCTAATGCCGTCATTACTTTTGCCCATTTTCTTTTACCTTTTCTTGTTGTGGGAGCTTTTGAGTTTTTATAAAAGTCAACTATATTCATCTTTGCATCTTTATCTACCCCCTTGAATTTGTTTTTATGCAATTGTAAAAGCAGGCTGTTGTAAGCTGCATCGGCCATATCATATTCTCCCGGTGCAGTATCGCTGCCGGTATCAAAATCTATATTGGTAAGTTTTACTTTTCCATTAGCTAAAATTTTTATTGCGGCATTGTATTGTAATAAAACAGTATCAAAACTTTTAATAAATATTTTTTCTGCATCAGCATCAAGAGCTTTAATTTTTAATGGGCGCAATGGCCCCACTTTTGGCAACACAAAAATTAACCATGATATACTTTTAGTAAAAAAGCCGGGTTGGTTATGGCTGCCACCAAAATCGTGTTTATAATTGGCTTTACTCATTTTGTATTTAAAACTGCGGCTGGTAGCTGTAGGTTGTGCAGCTAGTATTTCTTTTTTTTTAATCGACCAGGTAAGTTTTGTTATGAAAGGGAATAAATTTTTTACTGACCAACGGAATGTTTCTATAGAAACGGAAATATTACGAAACACATCGTTAATATCAAGCCCGTAAGTTTTAAGAAAAGCTTTTTCCAGTAATGGAAGGGATACATTAAAGCCTATAAAATTTCTGTAAGCAATGGATGCATAATTTCCTTTTGCAGTTTGCAGTACATCAAATGCAAATTCAATTCGTTTGTGAGAAATTTTATCGTCTTCATAAGTAACAACATTACCAAACTTTTCTTTCATCTTCGGATAAACTACCGGTACACATTTATTGGTGCCAATTAAATGACCGTACCTGTCGGCCATATAATGGCTTAAATAACCTAATGCAAAAGCATATTCATTTACATTTTGTGCCTCATCAATCAGCGCCTCTACAAAATCGCCGCTCCGTACATAATGCACCAGGTTTGTAAATAAATGACTGCCAAAAGGAAAATAACCCATATCCGGTGCAATGGCGCCGCCATATGCATAAGAGTGTGCAATATTTAAAATAGAATCCGTGATGCCCGGATATTTTTTTAACAATAATGGCTTAAGCGATTTTTCCCAACTGGCATCTACTATTGCTTCATGCGTAAGAACAGAATACGCTTTTACATTATGTGGAATACAAACGCATGCAATAAGAAGCAATAAAAAAAGTTTACTTAAACAAATTGAATTCTTCATTTTTATAGTGATTGATTGATTGATCACAAACCATTATTTTTTCCTGTAGCAGTTTTTTTAGCGGCAGCAAAAATGCTTTTCCATACCAGGTAAAAAAACGATTTGGTAATATCTCTTTCCTGTGTAACATCATTTTTTCTAACTTCTCCATTTTGCGGATTATTGTTGATTACTAAAAAATTAGCTACAAAACTTAATAGCACTTTCTTTTTGGTTGCAGGCGAATCTGGTTTAAGCACATTAAGTTTAAGATCTTCGTACAGCAGGGTAGAAGTGCCTTTTGCCATAAGATCGTTGCCACTTAAATTAAAAGTTAATTTATTAAATTTGCCTTTTTTTATAGCTACCATTCCCAACGGTTCCGACACAGGGTTTAATGCAGTTGCATCATAACTGCCTCCTGTGCCTGAAATTGTAAAAGCCCCATTAGCAGTATTTAAAGGCAACTGCCAGTTAGTTTGAATATTACTCACTCCCAAAAATGAAGCTGTTGCATTTACCGTCATCATTCCATTTTTTGCAATAGCATTTTTAATATTGGTTACATTGGTAACTGTACCATTTACGTTGTTAAAAAATACAGTACCGGTTTTTTCTGATATCGCACCTCTTTCTTTATAACCTACATAACTGTTTTTTACTATTATTTTTTTTATGCTTACCGGCATTTTTACTTTTTTCAAAAGCTGGTGGGGATATTTACCCACTTTGCTTGCCGGGTTGGGGGTAACCATTCTGTCGTTAAAAACTTTTAAGTTGAGTTGCAGGCTTGCCATATCGGCCAGCAGTTTTTTTTCTGCGATCAATGTTTTTATTTCAACTCCACTTAGTGCAATATTTTTTAAAGTGATATTGTACAGGTCAGCCTGGTATTTTATACTTTTTGAAAATGCAGCTTCGGTAAGCTGTGGTACTACGGCAAAACTGCTGATGTTTAATGTTGATCGGGTGCTGTTGATATCAAAAGCGCCTACATTCATTTTATAATTTTTATCTTCTGACGGATAAGAAAAGCCATCTGCCGATAATGCCCAGCTGCTGGTTTTAATTAAATTTTTTATGGTTACACCTGAAGATAATTTTTGAATATCGACCGCATTAAATTTTACATTGGTAAGTGTAAATGGCGCAGCCGCAGGATTTTTTTTATCATACACAAGTAATTTTGTGCTGCCAATAGAAATTTTATTTAACAAAGCTTCATCAAAATAATTATTATCAATTTCAATTTTATCGTTGGCAGCATCGTTACTGCTGTTTTTTGTTCGGTAAAAAGTCAGCAGGCCGCCATCACTTTTAAATTCCTCTGCCTTTAATTGCTGTTTTAAAATAAATGCATCTGTCGAAATATCAGTGAGCAAAGTATTATTTATATCAAAAATCACTTTTCCATCTTTATTTTTTTGTTGAAATTTTTTAAGGCGTATTAATTTTTCCGGGGCATTGTATTCAACATCTGTAAAAGTGGCAATATTATTCCCTGTTTTAATGTACACCTCTTTAACTTTTGCCACCATATCTTTTACAAAATAGCTGATCACGTTCTGATAATCTTTTGTGCTGTCTATCCTGAAATTTTTCAACACTACTGAAACATCTTTTAGTGAAGTGTGCGGCTCGCCAGATTTATCGGAAAAATTTATCACTCCATTTTCTATCTTTATTTCTTCAGACCGGATACTTTTAAATTTCCCCAGCATTTTTTCGTAAATAGCCAGCGTATCGTAAGAACTGTATGTGTCTTTTTCTTTTTTACCAGAATTAATAATATACACTACAGGGTGCCGTATGAGTATTGATTTTGCCTGAATGGCGGTACTGCTGATAAGCCCGGGGATATTAGCACCTTTAACGGTCAACTCATCAATATGAATATTGTAAACAGTAGTGGAAGATGAGGTGTCAAAATCTGCCAATTGTTTTTGCAAAGAATCGGATTGCAAAGCCACATTATAAAATGAAGCATTGCCATTAATCTCATCAATTGATGAGCTGTCGTACTTAATAAAATATAAACTGTCGGTTTCATTGTTAACAGCAGTTGCTATTTTATCTTTTATAAAACCTTTTTTAATTTGCTGCCAGTAAATCCAGCCGCCAAAAAGTGCTGCAACCAAAATAACACCTGCAATTTTTATTGATTTTTTCATAATAACTTTTATAATATTGCCATCCTAAAATGGCAACCCTAATGCAATGTTTAAAATAAGATTATCTCTCCGCCATGCACCACTGCCAAAATCAAATTGATTCAGTACCCATCTTTGTCCATCTGGTAAAAAAGGTTTTCTTAATGGGATGCCTAAGTCAGCACGAATGATCAACACTGTAGCATCAAAACGAATTCCAAAGCCGGATGCAACGGCAATTTCTTTATACCAATTTTTACTTAATTTTCCTGCAGGGCCAAAAAGTAAAGTGTCCTTCGTCCAGATATTTCCTGCATCAAAAAAAATAGCACCACTTATGTTTGGGGTAAACGGAATTCTTAATTCGGAGTTGAACAGTATTTTGTAATCGCCACCAATAATTTGAAAGAAGCGTTGATTTTCTGCTGTAGGTTTATAAGTTCCCGGTCCTAAACTTCTTATTCTAAAGCCACGTATAGAACTGGATCCACCAATAATATATTGTTTAGAAAATGGAAGCAAAGCGGAGTTGCTGTAAGGCATGCCAATGCCGAGTTGAATACGGTTTGCAAAATCCCATTTGTTGGGCAATGCCCTGGTATAATGCAAATCAAAATCTGTTTTTACATATTGTGCAAACGGGGTACCGAAAATTGTTTTTTCTCTAAAACGTTTTGCACCTGTAATTAAACCGGCAATATTACCCGACAGATCTAAACTGGCATTAAAATAAATTTTATTTTTTCTGTTGCGCTGTGCACTGTTGTAGGTGTACGAAAAGTAAGTGCCCAGTATAGCTTCTGAATAAACATTTAATAAAATGGCTGGTGTAATTAATGCCTGTTTGTAAAAAGTATCTGTAACCCCGGTAGCATTAAGATAGCTTAATGAAAATGGTGCAAAAGTAAATTCGTTTCTTATATTTTGTTTCCAGGTAAAATCGTATTGCAGGCGAAATAAATTTTTGGTGTAAAATAATTGCCTTCTGTATAGTTCGTAACCCAACAATAAATTGGTATTAGGCGGATAAAAATTATTTTCTTTTAAATTGAAAAAAGGAATGGCATACCGTGGAAATTTTATGCTAACCTCCCCACCAACTCGATAACTGTTATTATTGCGGAGAGAATCTGCAAAAGAAACTTCAAAACCGGTATATGCTTTTATGGTAAGCAATTCGGCACCATGAAAAATATTCCTGTTTTTCCAGTTAACACTTACCTGGGATCCAATTATATTATTTTCTTTTGAAAAAGCATCAATGGATGCCTGGAGCGATTTCTTTTTTGCAGGAGTTAAATAATAATACACATTCATGCGGTGCAAATCGCCGGAATCTTTTATTGCTTCAAACCTGTTTTTTACAAATTTAAAAGCACTGATATTGATAAAGCGATTGAGCGTTGTATTTTGCGAACGGCTGTTGTACAGGCTGCCGGGCCTGTAAGTAATGTTCTGTGCAAACAGGCGATTATTGAATTTTTTTGTGGTGTCTTTAATTATTAAATTATCAAAACGGTTAGCACCATATAAACTGGTATCTAATTGCGGAGAAATTAATGTGTAGTTGGGAAAAACTATAATTTCATTTATTTTAAAAGCATGTTTTGCCTGTTCCGGAATAGTTTTTTTTACATTTAAATACAATGCTACTTCACGGTTACCAATAGTGCTGTCGGCATAAGCCATTAAATAATCAGGATTAAAATAATAATAGCCTTTGGTTTTTAAAAAAAGATCCAGCTGGTCTCTCTCTGCGCTGATGTCGCTTAAGCGATAGGCTTGCCCGGTTTTTAAAATGCCATTATTTTTTTGACGTTGCTGTAATAATTTTAAAAGATTTGAACTGTCACTTACCCAGGTAATACTTTTTATTTTGTACTGCGGCTGTACCTGTGCTGTATAAATGGCTTTGGTAAAATATCCGCTGTTGACAGTGTCGCCCTGTACAGTGGTATGAAAGTATCCTGTGTTTTCCATAAAGGACTGCATATTTTCTGCAGTAACTTTTGCATTAACCCTGCTGCTTAGAACAGGTGCTTCTCCCAATCTTTTTCTTAAAAATGAACGTAAACCCTTTTCAGCTTTTTCAGGATCGGGTTCGCCAATTTTATACCACCACCAAACTTTGTAAGGCTGGCCAAATAAAAATTTATTTGCCCTTGGTGTAACGGCAAGCTTTAACTGTTTTTTTAAATTTCGGCTGGTGGTTTTAACATCAGGATTTTTTTTAACTATTACGGTGGAGCCCCTGTACAATTTTTCGCCTGGGGGTAAAAAACGCTGCACACTGCAGGAAGTTAACACCGCTAAAAAAAATAATGCTATTAAATACTTAATTTTCATGTACACTTATTATATGCTACTTCTTTTTTCTTCTAAATAATTCATTAAACTTTTCATAATCGATGGTGGCAACAAAACCCACACCTGTTTCTACCACATAACCATCAATCACCACTTCAAATTGATTTTTACGATAGGCCCTCAATAAATATTTTCCATCTTTGGTAAGTTTATAACCAATGGTAACATCGGGTATAAAACTGTTGTTTTGTTTATCTGCTGCGTTTTGCCCTTGTACTCCAAAATTTTTACCAATGCTTACTGTTAACTTATCATCTAAAAAAGTTTTGCTTAGTGCTACATTAAGATCGGTGCGCTGGTCATTACCACCATTAGTATAATCACGGTAGCTGTTTAAATTCAAATCAATATCAACACCCTTTAATAAATTGCCAGCAATTTCATTTAAAGCCGATGATAAAAACTGGCTCACACTCTGGCGGGCAATATCATTAAAGTCGTCGCCATTACCTTTAAAAAAGTCGCTGCTTTGTTCACCGGTAAATCTTCCTAATAACAATAATGAAAAAACCTGTTTGTTAGTGGCAGATTCATCGCCTCTTATTTGAGTAAGTTTATTTTCTATAGTGGTTCTTAAATCGCTGCCGATAACCGAATTTTCATCCGGCAGTTGAATGTCAAATTTTATTTCCGGCCTGCTTAATACTCCTGATAAATATAGAATAACTTTAAAAGGAACTTTTTGATTGAAGGAATTAGCAAGCAAAGGATCAACACTTCCCACTTCGTTACCCAAAAGATCTTTTGCAGAAGTAATTACTGTGTATGCAGCTGTAGCATTTATCCTTGCCCTTAATGGTTCGCCGGCAAAATAAATACTGCTGCCTTTTACCAATGTAAATTTTCGTTGTAAAAACTGGTAATTAAATAAATAATAACCATTATCTAATTCATAGTTTCCTGCCAGTACAATATTTCCACCAGGATCCACACCAGCATTTAATTGTGCGTCTCCCTGCACTTTTATTTCATCGCCGGTGGAAGGATCGATAAGAATAGTTAAAGCGGCTCGTTTAGGTACTTCTATATTTAAATTGTAATTGAGGAATTGAGCAAAATTTGATTGTACTTCTTTTGCTTCCACAAAAGGGATAACAGGAGGGTTGATATCAAAAGTATCACGGTCGATAAAACGAACGATCGTTTTGCCTTCATCTTTACTGTAACTTCTTTCGGGTACTACAATGCGTACATTGCTGTTATCATTTACATAAATATCTCCCTGTATATCCGGAGAAACAGCATTACCGGTTACAGAAATGTTGGCATCAATTGATGCAAAGCCATACAACTCGTTGTTGATAGCTTTTGGCGCATTGAGTATAATAAAATCGGTTGCATTAATATCGAGGTTAACATCAAATATTTTTGATCTGTTAACTGTTATTGATCCATCAATTTTCATTTGATGATCTAAAGAATCACGAACAATAAAATTATCCAGCTTCACCGCAGGATGATCGAAAGTGATTTTTTGATTGTCGATTTTAAATGCGGTGCCTAATTGTGTAATTGTAAATTTGGTAGTGTCAAAATTTAAGCTGCCTTTCCATTTTGGTTCGGCAAATTTTCCTGATGCAGTAAAATCGCCCCAAACATTTCCTTTGGCATTTTTTATTGCACCGCCTGTAAAACCCTGTAATGTGGCAATGTTTAATTTTTTTATATCAGCGTTTGCGTCAAACTCCTGCAGTTCGTTATTCAAATAATAATTTCCTTTTGCAGTTACGTCGTTTTCATTTCCTGTTAATGCAATGGTAGCAGTAATATTATTTTCCGATTGTTTTTGTGCAAAGGCAGTAACATCACCCAATGGTTGTTGCATTATGGCAAGGCTGGCAATAGTAAGATTACCGGTAAATGCCGGTAATTTTTTATTAAGATCATTCACTTCAATTTTAGCATCCATTATTCCACTGGCAAAAATGGTATCGTTATTAATGATGGAACTGATACTTTTTAAATTAAAATTATCTATTAAAACATCAATAGGGCTATTGTTAACCGGCTGCCTGCTGCTGATAAAAATTTTGCTGGTATCGCTGGTAATAGAAAAATTATTGATGATCAATCCCGACGGTGAATATTTGATATAATTATCAGAAGCTACTTTCCATTTTTCATAATTTAAAAGCAAGCTGTCTTTTAAACTAAAAGAGTAATAATCATCTTTGCTGTAAAAAGATGCTTTCAGGCCGAACCAATCTCTTGCTTTATTATCCTGTGTTTGTGCATTAATTAAAATACTGTCGTTAGCAGCGCTGCCATTTAATTTGGTGCCGTAAAATGTATTGGCTGCATAGTTTAGAGTATCAAAATTTACAACATAATTAATACGTTCGTTTTTTGATGCAATGGTCATGTTGCCATTTCTAACCGTATTATTTTCGTAATTCAAATAGGGAAGGGCAGCGGTAATATTTAATGCACTGTCTGCATAGGCCGATGCAAAACTGCCAGTAAAACTCAGGTCTTCATAATCTTTTAAACCCGGCACAACACCAATAAGAAATGGATGTTTTTTTATAGTGCCTTTAAAGTTTACCTGCTGATTATCGATAGCTGCAGTACTTTTTGGAGTTGCGATTTTATAATAGTGATTAATATATTGAATAACAGCATCACCCACTTTATCATAATCAAAAGCGCCAGCAGCATTTACATTGGCAAAGGGAGCATTAAAGGTTATATCATCTTTTCCATCGGCTGAAGCAGCTAACAACGAAAGTGTATCTAATGCATAAAAGTTTTTACCCAACTGCATTTTTACAGAGTCGATTATGGTATTTACATCCAGCTGGCGGGGTTGTAAATTATCCGCTTTTATATTTGCAGAGAGAGAAAAATTCAGTGTATCATTATATAAATGTAGTTTTTGTAATTGTGCGGTATCTACATTTACAAAACCATTTAGAGTGGGGTATTCGTTTTTTACATTTGTCTTTAAATCATACTGCAGTACCAGGTTGCTGTCGTTAATGTTTCCTTTACTGTCTATATATCCTGCATTAAAAACTGCGTTTACATTGGCGTTTTGATAATTATATTTATTGTATTGCAATTGGTTTACAGCCGCAGTAATATCCGATCGCATGGTTTTATAATTAAAGCCTGTGCCTTTTGCTTTAAATGTTCCCGTAACATTTCCTAAAATACTATCCTGGCTTATTAGTTTGCCAATGGCAAAATTATTGGCGGTAATTATAAGGTCATATACTGCTCTTTCAGGATCTTTTACATTTTTAATAAAACCTTTTACAGTTGCAGGGCCATAACTGCCATCTATTTTTGCATCGGCGGTAAGGTTGTTGATATTGCCTGATATTTTACCACTGATGATATTTTTCTCAGGCAAATTTATTTGCGGTGGTAAACTGCCAGCCGGGATAAATCCCATGATAAAATTTTTGTCAAAACTGCTTGTACCCAGCGCCACCTCATATTGCAATGCAGTGGGGTTTAAAATATTTTTTAAATTTATTTTTCCGTTTACTGCAAAGCCTTTGCCGCTGGCTTTTATATTTGAAAGCAATTCGTTTCTATTGCCGCTAATTTTGCCGCTAAGATTTATCGTTGCCGGCACTTGCGACAGTAATTGCTGATTTTCTTTGGGCACAAACTTTAACAGATCAACTTTTTTAATAAAGCTTCTATCTATATACAAATCATAATTAAATTTTGCTGCATCAGTTAAATTGTATAATGTGCCATGTGCATTTATATTGCTGCCCGATAAACCAGACAATTGTAAAAAAGGTAAATATACCATAGCAAGGTTGCCCCGTAATTCTGTATTAAAATTTAAAAGGTTATTAGCAAACTGTGCAGGAGGAAATGTTTTTTTAAGAAATGGAGCCAGTAAGTATAGATCGTTAAAAGCAATGGTAGAATTTTTAAGTGTGGCAGCAAGTAAACTGTTACGTGGATTTTTTGTAATGGTTGCAATGCTGTCGTATTTAATTTCAATAAAATCCTGAATTAAACTTTTGGGAGTTTTTACATAAAGGTCTTTAGCAGAAAAAATAGTGTCGGTCATTAAAAAATCTGCATGTGCCGTATCCATTTGAAAACCGCTGGTATCTTTAAATTGAAGTTGATTTATAAGAGCTGCCGTTTTATTTACCGAGTAATTAAAATTTGCAATATTGGCACCCAAATTTTTTACATCAAAATGTCCAAAATCAAAACCATCTTTTGCAGGTAAGTTGTTATCATCAAATTTTATATTGTTGTTTGAAAGCAAAATTTGCTTTGCATTTATCATCCATGGAACGATGGTGGTATCAGTTGCTTTACTGGCTGCGATTTTATTTTTTGGATTAGTAAATCTGATAGTAGAACTGTCCAATAAAATGGTATCAGCAGTTGCCGTAGATTGGGCCAGGCTAAACAGCACATTACTTAAACCAAGTTTTGTAACGTTGTTAGAATAATACATACCCGAAATTTTATCATCAACAATTACATTTACATCCCTGATATTAAAATGTGCTGCAGTAAGAAAAAGAGGATAGCCGGATTTTTT
>NZ_JANMUN010000108.1:0-1968 GCF_031391665.1 Ferruginibacter sp. | reverse complement strand
AAAACTGCAACAAAATTGCTATTGCTTTTTTGGGACGGCGAAGGTAAGCCTGTTTAGGTTTCATTTCCAAACAAATGGGGAAGTATTTTTTACAGGGGCTTTGTAAAGCGTTGGTTTACAGTAAAATTTTTGACTGATAATTTAATTGATGGTGTAGGTTGGATTGAAAAGTAGTTTTTTAAAGTGAGTTTATAGGATTTTGCTTTGCATTTAACATAATGTAAAAAAGCATGGACTCTGATGAAGTCACTATGGCGTTGCTATGGAGTCTCTGTGGAGTTGATATGGTTAAAGCTTTTGCGCATTGGCACTATCATTAAAATACTACTTTTTGCATAAAAGCATCAAATGACAATAAAATTGCAGGATTTTATTAGCGAATTAATGTTTGGGGTTAGTAAAATTTAAAGCCTATTATTGATTAAAAAATAATTATTTTTGAGTAAGTGATTGCACGCAATGCTTTATTATGCAAATACTAACGCCTAAAATACCTACTAATGCCCGCCCGTACTCTGTATAAACATATCTGCTTTTTAATTATTTTTATTCTCGCCACTGTAAGCATGCATTTACATGCACAGACTAAAAAAAATATTACTAATTTATATCATGATGATTTTAAGATATCTGCTTCAGTTCCGGCACAACTAAATGAAGTTAACAATAAAGAAAAAGTTGGGGCTACGGCAAACGTCTGCAATACATCAACATTTTATTTGAGGTTTACTGCAGGGGCGGGTGAAAAAATAAACGTAAAAGAAATACAAACGTTACCAGATGGGAACTTTTTAATCACCGGAAATATTATTCTACCCAACCTTGACCAGGAGGGAATACTATGCGTTATGAACAATGCCGGTGCTTTTGTTTTACAGCAAAGGATAAAAATTAATAACAGTTCCACCACCATATTTTCAGCTAAAGCACAATATAATGGAAGTATCTTAATTGCCGGGAGTATTCATTCTGCCTCCGATAAAATATTTGTATCTCAGCTTAACAGCAATTTATCCACTAACTGGACCAAAGTAATAGATGTAAATCAACCTCCCTTAAAAGTGGTTTTAGATATAGTTCCTAATAACCAATTAGTAGTTGCGGCACATACAGGTGCTGGTATTATTTATTCGTTACTAGATGCTACAGGAAATAGCCTTTGGAAAATGCAAACAACCCCCGCAGGCATAGATGTACTTGCCGGGATTGGACACAGCGATTATAACGAAGTGAGTATTGTTATTAACTGCACAAGAGCATCAAAAAAAGTGACCGATGTTATTACTTTTAACCAGATTACTGGTGCGATTCTGGCTTCTCATACCCTTGGAAGTATAAATGATGAACATCTTTTTGACGATGTTAGCTCTTATAGCAACCGTTTTATTACAACTGGTGTGATAAAAAATACCGCAGCACAATTCAATCTGGCAAGAGAAATTATGTATAATTCTAACACAACAGAAACTGTGCATACATATACTGTGCCTTTGCCTGTTGATTTTAACTTTACCAGTGCACATGATAATGCAGGTGATGCAATGGGATTTTGTTTTCCGCAGCAGGGCAAATTAGTTTATATACGCCACTTTGGTTACTACCAGACAGCACCTGAGTATATCCGGCAATATGATGTACCTGTTGGCAGCAGCATTACATCTGTTTCACGATCATTAATAGACGGGGGATATATTTTTGGATTAAACACTTCCAGCCAGGATACAATTATTTTAATTAAAACAGACAGTATTGGTATTGTAGCTGGTTGTGCCTATAACACCCTTCCAAATAATTATGCTGAGGTAATAACCACACAAAACATACCTTCTGGTGCAACCGTAACAAGTATTACTCCAGGAACAACAACTGCAGCTTTACAGACTATTAACGCTTCACTTACAAAATACACTGATTGTAATCAGCAGTATTGTCCTCCAGCGCCACCTGATGACACCTGCTTAAGCACCT
>NZ_JANMUN010000092.1:0-30866 GCF_031391665.1 Ferruginibacter sp. | reverse complement strand
CCATCTCATATTCCAGTTATGGTATGCTGATGGAGCACGCTGGCTTGAACTGCCAACATGCATTAATCCTTCCTTAATTAAAAAAGATAAACCCTGGTATTTGAATGGATTTTTGCTGGTCATCAGTAAAGTACCGTTCATACCGCCTGCACCATACAATGCAGATGAAGCACCTGATAAAAGTTCTATATTATCCACATCCAGTTCGCTTAAACCAATAATAGCGCCTACCGAAAAGTTAAGGCCGGGTGCCTGGTTATCCATCCCATCAACCAATTGATTGAACCTGGTATTACCGCTGCTGTTAAAACCACGGGTGGTAGGTGTTTTAAAAGTTAAAGAAGATGTAGTAACATCCACCCCTTTTAAACCAATGATAACATCGTAAAAACTTGCTGCCGGAGCATTGCGAATATTCGCTGCACTTACTCTTTCAATTGAAACCGGCGACTCCATTATTTTTTGAGGAACCCTTGTAGCAGATACTACTACTTCCTGGCCTAAAGCAACCGAGGGTTTAAATTCTACCTGTGTAAATGTGGCATCACTTACAGTAATTTCCTGTAATTCGTAGCCTACTGAAGATACCAGTAATGTAACCGGTAAACTTTTAACTGTTATTCTAAAATTTCCTTTATCGTCTGTAAAGGTTCCGGCGGTACCGCCTTTAACTGTAATGGAAACAGCTCCTGCACCTTCTTTTGTACTGCTGTTTCTAACATTACCGCTTACAGTTACATTTTGTGCAAAGGCTGCAATTGTTACAGCATTTGCCACTAAAAAAGTAACCAGATAGCTTGCAATTTTTCTCATATAGCGTATTTTGGGTTTTAAATATCAGGCAATAATAAGCATTGTTAGTTTTCTATTAAAATTTTCTTTCTAACCGTCTGTTGATATATTGCCCATAACAAATTTAGGATTTTATAATCGTTGATGTTATTTTAGCAGTATGACTCCACTTAAATTACCCGGACAAACAGCTTTTTACAAAGGAAAAGTAAGGGATGTGTACTCCGTTGCCAATAATATATTAGTAATGGTTGCCAGCAATCGCATTTCGGCCTTTGATGTTATTTTACCCCGTTTAATTCCTTTTAAAGGACAGGTATTAACGCAAATTGCTGCTTACATGCTGCATGCAACCAAAGATATTTGCCCTAATTGGTTATTATTAACACCGGCACCTAATGTAAGCATTGGAAAAAATTGCGATCCATTTAAAATAGAAATGGTAGTACGGGGTAACTTAACCGGCCATGCCTGGCGAACTTATTCATCGGGCAATAAAATATTATGTGGGGTAACGATGGCTGATGGCATGAAGGAAAATGATTATTTCTCTTCTCCCATTATTACTCCCAGTACCAAAGCTGCCGAAGGACACGATGAAGATATAAGTGCAACGGAAATTATTGAACAGGGCCTGGCCACTGCAGCAGATTGGGATATTTTAAGTAAATATGCTTTACAATTATTTGCAAGAGGAAAAGAAATTGCTGCCAAACAAGGTTTAATTTTAGTAGATACCAAATATGAGTTTGGTAAAATGGGTGATGAAATAATTTTGATGGATGAAATACATACCCCCGACAGCAGCAGGTATTTTTATGCAGATGGTTTTGAAGAAAGGCAGCAAAAAGGCGAACGCCAAAAACAATTAAGTAAAGAGTTTGTAAGAGAATGGCTGATTGAAAATAACTTTATGGGTAAAGAAGGCCAAACCGTTCCTGCCATGAGCGATGAATGGGTAGAAGTGATAAGTAAAAGATATATTGAGCTGTATGAAAAAGTAATTGGAGAAAAATTTGTACCTCAAGAATTAACTGATGAGCAAACTGAAAAAATAATTGTAGAACAATTAGGGAAATTGTAACTGCTATTAATAATTTACTTTTTTATTACTGCTCTTTTTGTTCAGGCATATAAATACATTTCATTTTTTTAAACGTTTCAAACTTAACCATGAAAAAATTTATCCTTTCGCTTGCAATACTTTTACCTTTTATACTATTTGCACAGGAGCATTATTTATTAATTGGTACTTATACCGGTGGTAAAAGCGAAGGCATTTATGTGTATAAATTTAACAGTGCCACAGGCGATAACAGTTTTGTGAGTGTTGTAAAAAGTTCTAACCCTTCTTTTTTGGCAGTATCACCCAACAGCAAATTTGTATATGCTGTAAATGAAAATGCCGACAGTACAAGATTTACTGTTGGTGGAAATATTTCTGCATTTGCATTTGATAAAACTAATGGCACCTTAACCGAAATAAATAAACAGCCATCGGGTGGTAAACATCCCTGCTATGTTGCTGTTGATAAAACAGGCCATTGGATTTTTGCCGGCAATTACAGCAGCGGCAGCATTGGCTTACTGCATGCAAATAAAGATGGATCATTAGATACTTTAAAACAAATTGTACAACACCAGGGCAGCGGCCCCAATACACAAAGGCAGGAAGGGCCGCATGTACATTCCACCATAGTTTCGGCAGATAATAAATATTTGTATGTGCCCGATTTAGGTATTGACAAAGTAATGATCTATTCTTTTGATAAAACAAAGGGAACATTAAAATATAAATCTGCAGCAGCATCGTTGCCGGGTAACGGCCCAAGGCATTTCGAATTTGCACCCAATAATAAATTTGCCTATCTGATGGAAGAAATGACAGGCACAGTAGTTTGTTACAAAGCTAACAATGGCAACTTACAATTTGTGCAGCGCATCAACGCTTTACCTGCAGGTTTTAAAGGCGCTATTGGCAGCGCCGATATCCATGTTTCTCCCAATGGTAAATTTTTATACTGCAGCAACCGTGGCGATGCCAACAGCATCAGCATTTTTTCAGTAAACCCTGCTAATGGAAAATTAACTTTAAGCGGCCATCAATCTACGTTAGGTAAAACACCACGTAACTTTAATTTTGACCCCGGCGGTAATTTTTTATTAGCAGCCAACCAAAATACAGACGACATTGTAATTTTTAAAATTGATAAAAAAACAGGCATGTTAAGTGAAACAGGAAAAAAGATAAGTGTGGGAAACCCTGTTTGTTTAAAGTGGGTGAAGTGAAGATTATTGCAGGTGTCGATTTTTTTAAATTAAAAACAAATAAAATTTTGTTTTTACGCTCAGATAAAAGTTCAACAAAGATTTAATATACAAGAGTGTCTACCCTTAGGCTAGACCAATAAAGCTAAATAGCGTTAATAACGCCGAGCTCAAAAAACATTTTTTAAAGAGAAGAGAATTTTACTTTCAATTTACGCTTTAGGTATTATAAAACTAAATCTGCTGCCTTTACCAATTTCGCTTTGCACAAAAATTTCGCCGCCGTTTTTATTTAAAAATTCTTTACAAAGCATTAAGCCCAGGCCGGTACCGGTTTCGTTTGCTGTACCTTTTGTGGTAAAATAATTATTACCAAATAACTGGCTAATATTTTCTTTGCTTATACCCATGCCTGTATCTTTTACAAATACTTCTACGGTTTCGTTTTTTATAGCTGCCCCGAGAGACACTTCACCATTTTCGGGAGTAAATTTAATAGCATTGCTTAAAAGATTTCTCAACACCAGGTTTATCATGTCTTTATCAGCATAAATATAAACGGGAGCATCCGTTTTTGTTTTAAGATATACTTTTTTATTTTCTGCCTGCAGCCTTAATAACTGTTGCACTTCTGTAATCATTAAACTTACATCTATCAGTTGCGGATTTACGCTTGCACCTTCCATCTGGCTTTTAGCCCACTGCAACAAATTTTCCATCAGGCTGGTGGCGTAAGTTAAATCGTTTAAAATATCGGGTACCAGTACTTTTATTTCTTCACCCGGCAAATCGTATTGCTGCATGCTTTTAAATAGGTTTCGCAATCCGTAAATTGGTGTACGCAAATCATGCGATATAATGGAGAAAAGCCGGTTTTTAACTGCATTAAGTTCTGTAAGCTGTGCCGTTTGTTCCTCCAGTAAATTTGCTTTAACTATTATTTCTTCACTTTGTTTTTCTACCTCTATATTTTTTTTATGTAATGCCCTGTTGCTGCTTATTATTTCAAACTGGTACTCTGTATTTTCTTTTTTTATTAAAAACAATCCTAAAAAAATAAAACATATCGATAGAATGTGATTAAAAATATAGAAAGGAAAATTTATTTCTCTCAGTACAAATTGATATTGCTGTGGAACAAGAAATATAAAACTGTAACAGGCTACTGCTATAACCACTGCAAAAAGTATGCGGTTAAGTTTTTGTAAAAAGAAAACTGCCAGTACACCGTAAAGAATAAAAAATAATTCCACACCTGCATCTACGCTGCCTGAATAAACCAATGCTGTAAAAACAGGATACATTACAAAATACCAAAGAAGCGAAAACTGAAGACGTTGATAGTAATTTAATAATAATACCACCCCACTTATTAACGCAGGCGAACAGGCAACCACCCATGCTAATGGCGGCAAATAGCCACTGTTAAAAAGGCCTGCAACCGGTATAGTGACACCACTAATAAAAGCAAAAAAGTTAAGCAGGTTAAATATGCCCAACCGTCGCTTTTCGTAGCTGTCCATAGCGGGGTTAGCGCCAAGGCTTTTTATTTTTTTAAAAAAATTGATGAATTTTAAATAAATGCCCTTCATTTGGGGATATTGAATTATTTGAAAATTAGAATAGTTTTTTAAAGAACGTATTTTTTAAATGCTTAGTATAAGCTGATTAAGCAGAAATCGGTTTAGCAGTGATTGAAGTTAAAATCTAAACAAAAGCATATTAAATATGTTAGAAAAAAAGTAAGTAATTTTCAAAACAGCCTGAAAAATATGATTTAATTAATAAATCTGTTTTTAAATTAGGCTATAAATTTTACGCAAATAAAATAATATAATTTAGTAAAATACCGATTATGCTAATATGTGAATTACATAATTTTCTTTGTTAACTGTGTAACAAATACTGCATACAGGCCGGTTATCTTTGTACAAGTTTTTCATAGGATATTGGATTTAACCGGGGCTGGATTTTTATCCTGGCCCCTTTTTATTTACAAAAAAAGTTACACAAAAAAACGCTTCAATTTCTTGAAACGTTCTTTTTGACTGTACTTGCTGTTTATTTCATGGCTATTTAAAAAAGTAAAGAAAGCAACATTCTATCATAACACTGCATGCAGTTTAAATCCATGGGCATGTTTGTTCCTCAATTGCTTTACTTCTTCATGAAGTTTTAATTTTAGATCATCGGCGCAAACCGAGTTTATTTCAGCAGCTTCATTTACTGACAAAGGTTGTTGCAGTAAGCTGTTAATTATGGGAAACATTGGTGTTATGGCGCTATCCTTTTTATCTGTTCTTATATCATTTTTTAAAATACATTTAGCTGTAATAAAAGTATGGTGCAGCAACTGCAGGTATAAAGACCCCGGCGTTTTTAATAAAAATAAATTGTCTTTTATTTGAGTAAATGATTCAATCAATATTTTATCTGCAAGTTTTTCGTTGCTGGTAAGCCTCAAAATTGCCCCGTACATCATTGGTGAATACTTATCGTACAAATGCTGCCACCCTAAAGAATTATTATTCTCTATCATAGAAATTATTTCTTCTGCTGAAATTACATTATTGATTTTGCTCACTAAACTCTTATTTTTAAAAACAGCATTAATTCACTTCCATCTTAATCAGCAATTTTATTTCCCACTATAAGCCTTGAAAGCACAGCAATACCAGCAATACCCAACAATACATGAATAAATGGCCCTACATCAAAAGCAAAATATCCAATAAGCCAAAAGCCAATTAAAATTGCTGCCATTACATAAAGAATATTTCCCATAGTTGTTAATTTTGGAGGTTAGGTAATGTATTTATCCGCTATTCAAATTTTTACAACGCTTGTTTTATTACTTACTTTATTTATTGATATTTCACTGCATTTCATTTGGCAGGCAATAGCATTGCTGAGCTGTATCCTTAAATCTGCAAGCATTGATTTTGCCCAATGCCTTACTGCTGCATCGCCTGATTTCACACCCACTTTTTCAAATTGCACAATAGCATATTTATGATCTTTAACCATTATATCACAATAAGCTTTATCGAAATCATTTCCCGATTTTTTACTTAAGTTATTATAAACATTTACTGCATTATCGGTGGTTATGGGAATCGGTATAAATTTATTTGTGGTAAGTACAATTAAGTATTGAAAAGATCTGCTGTAAAAATCTTCCATCTTTTTACCTAATTCTTTAACATCCGCTATCATTCCATTTTGCTGTGCCAAATGCGCCAAATTAATTTGGAGTAAATTTATTTCGGCTGCATTTAAAAGAAAATATTCATCATTTGTATCACTTTCCATATTTAACTTAGGCTTATTATTTTCTCCATTAGTATTATTCTTATCACCCCTCTTTATTCCTTTATTGCAGGATAATACAAAAAGTAAACCGGCAGTTAATAAAAACACCCAGGCCGGTAATAATTTAAAATGTTTTACTTTTCGCATTTCTTTTATTATAATCCCAGAAATAAAAAACTTGGGGGGGGGGGTAGAAATTTTATTAAAATATTTTATTCCCTTCTTCCTTCCTTTTTATAAACCTAACTTTAGGCTTTTTTAACGCCGCTGCAGTTTCACTTTCCTCAGAATATAAATCAGCATCTGTGAATTTTAAAACTTTTTGCTTATGATTGGCTTTAGGGCTACTCCAGTTTATTTTGGCTGCAAATGCTGCAGTGCTTAAATCAGGCATTGTGTTTAATTTATTTGTTAAATATTGCATTACAAAAATGCTTCGTATTACATTACTAAGTGTTATATAATGTTGTAATTAAATTGCATAATTCACACTTCAAGTAATACAACCGGGTTTGCCTGGGCCGGGCAAAGCAAATTCAGGAGTTTTCACCGGCTTCTTTTATTTTATCTGCGATATGTTCCTTTGAAAGTTTATTTATCTCGTGTTCAGTTTTATCCTCTGCATCTATTACTGCATTATTTGCATGCTCATGCGATGCTATCAATTCGTTAATTTTAAAATGAAGCAGGGCAGAAAAACGGTTGAATGATTTTTGAATAATGAAAAAACTTAAAAATGTTACACTGAGTATTATATCCCTCACGCTTTCCTGAAAGTTTTGTGCATTATATTGTTTATTAGTGAGCCAGTATATAACCGTACTCAAAGCAATTATAAAGGTGATGGAATTACCCAATACCACTGTAGCTGCGGCAGTGAGTTTTTCAAATATTTTTTCTACAGTTCTGTACAGGTTTATCATAATTTATTATTTATAGTTTGTTTATTTATTTTTTTACAATTAAAAAAGGGCTGTTGTTGTCAACAGCCCTTACATTAAACCTAAAACCCTGCTTTATGCTTATTTGCTCAATACAATTTTTAGTATTAACGTAACCGAAACCGTTAATAAATTACAATTCATTATCTTAAATACAATTCCAGTTCTACCCTCCTGTTTTGCGCCCTGGCTGTTGCATTAGCGTTTGAAGTAACTGGCCTTGTTTTACCATAGCCCGAAATTACAATTCTGCTTTCGGCTACACCTTTAGTTAACAAGTACGATTTTACTGCATCAACACGGCTTTGAGAAAGTGTGGCAGCATTTTTTTCAATCGCATCTGTGTGTCCGCCTATTCTTAAATTATAATCAGGATATTCATTTAAAATATTAGCTACTTCATCCAGCATTGGATAAGAGGCTACTTTAACTAATGCATTACCTGTTTCAAAATTTATACGGCGGGTAGCAAACTGTAAACGTTTGGCCACTTCTTTTTTTACAGCAGGGCAACCATTATTGTTAGCATCACCCATTACTGTGGGGCATTTGTCAAATGAATCTAATACACCATCTCCATCAGTATCTAGAGGGCATCCTCTTACATCAACTTTAACACCGGTTTTTGTATCGGGGCATTTATCATCCGAATCTATTATTCCATCATTATCACTGTCTGCTGCACAACCACGGGAATCTACTTTAACTCCTTTTTTAGTGTCAGCACATTTATCCATCGCATCTTCTACGCCGTCGCCATCCGTATCGGGGCAACCGCTAAACAAATCCAATCCTGCAGCATTGGGGCATTTATCTTTTGAATCTTCTACGCCATCCGCATCACTGTCGGGGCAACCTTTAAATCTTGCAAGACCCGGTACATCGGCGCATATATCATCAATATCACTTACACCATCTTTATCCTTATCCTGGCAACCATTCATGCCTTCTGCCCCCGGCAAAGTGGGGCATTTATCTAAATAATCTGCTACACCATCTTTATCTGTATCCACAGGGCAACCCGTACCGTCGACCATTACACCCGGAGGCGTGGAAGGACATTTATCCCTTTTATTTTTAACACCGTCGCCATCGCCATCTTTTTTCATATCGTACTTAGATGGAGCAGTTGTCGCATCCTGTGCATACAAAACAGCGGAAGCATTTATAAAAAATACTACGGGTAAAAGCTTTATTATTTTTTTAAGATCCATTAATTTTTTTTTAGTGTTTGTGATGTAAAATTTTAATACAGTAATGAGATAAATAATATTTAAAAACTAATCAGTTATCAAACTTTCAAACTGCCTAAAGAACTGAAAAGCCCAAATGCTTTTAACAACCAGATAATAACAATAATTACCACCACTACATTAAGGATGCTTTTAATTTTGCTATCCATGGGTATGTATGTATTTACCAACCACAGGATAACACCTACAACTACCAGTACAATTAAAATAGTAAGAATCGGCATAATTTTTTTTTAAGTTTAAAACAAAGGTCATGCCTTTTATTATTTTTATTGTTACACAATACTTTTAATAATTTACATCATTCACACATTGTAATTGTATTTTTATGCAGGATAAAAAAATGTTTCAGGCGTTTTGAATTACTGCATAGTATTTGTAATAATTATTGCATACCTGACTGATTATCTACTAAATTTTATAAATGAATTTACGTTCCGGCTATCCCTTTTGGTTAGCAAAAAATGGATTGCCCTTTGATTATCCCAAACTGCAAAAATCATTGAGTGCAGATGTAATTATTATGGGTGGCGGTATATCCGGTGCCCTGATGGGGTATCATTTAATAAATGCAGGAGTTAACTGCATTGTTGTTGATGCCCGTAGCATTGGTTTGGGCAGCACCTGCGCCAGCACTTCGCTGCTGCAATACGAAATTGATACACCGCTTTTCGAATTGAAAGAAATGGTGGGTTTAAAAAATGCTGTACGCAGTTACCAGCTTTGTGCAGATGCCATTATTAAACTGGGCAAGATTGCAAAAAAAATAAAATTTCCCGATTTTGAATTTAATAACAGCTTGTACTATGCCGCTTACAAAAAAGATATTAATTTTTTGAAGGAAGAATTTTTAATAAGAAAAGAACAAGGCTTTAACGTAGAATACCTTAATGAAGCGGCAGTTAAAAAACAATTTAATTTTACTGCACCCGGTGCAATACTTTCTGAAGCCGGTGCACAAACCAATGCTTACTCTTTTACGCATTCGCTTTTGCAGTTTGCAATAGCAAAAGGGGTAAAGGTTTTCGACAGAACACCGATTGCTAAAATTGCACATCATAAAAATGGAGTAACGCTTACAACAGAAACAGGGTTTACTTTAAAAACAAAAAAACTGGTGTATGCCACTGGGTACGAAGCGGTGGAATTTATTGATAAAAAAATTGTTGACCTGCACAGCACTTTTGCCTGTACCAGCGAGCAGGCAAACGAAAAACAAAAATTCTGGAACAAAGATGTATTGATATGGAATACTGCCGACCCCTATTTGTATATGCGGAGCACCAAAGACAGAAGAATTTTAATTGGTGGCAGAGATGAAGAATTTTACAGTCCTGCAAAAAGGGATTTACTTTTGCCCGCCAAAATAAAGCAACTGATAAAAGATTTTAATAAAGTTTTTCCTGACATAGTATTTAAACCTGAGTTTAGCTGGGCGGGTACATTTGGGGCTACTAAAGATGGGTTGCCTTTTATTGGTAACTATAAAAAATTGCCCAACAGTTTATTTGCACTGGGCTTTGGCGGCAATGGTATTACTTTTAGTTTAATAGCAGCCGAAATTTTAACGGCAGAAATTACCGGCAAAAAAAATAATGATGCATCAATATTTTCGTTTGAAAGAATGTAAAAATAATTTGCACCAACGGTTTACAAAATATTTATTGTTTTATAGTATCTTTTTTATTTACTGGTGGAGGTGTTGTTATAATTCCCTTTTTCTTATTTATTGCTTCCTGCTTTTTTAAATCCGCAGCTTTTTTTGCCTCAGCTTTTTTCTTTTTTCTAAAATATCCCCTTAACAAAATATTGCTTTTTGCAGCTTCCATATTTTCGTTTAATCCTTTTGTTGCATTTTGTACATTTATCATGGTAGAATCAAGTGCCTTGCCTAAATTACCATTGTTGATTTTAGTAGTAAATTTTGCAAATTGGCCAGTACTGGTTTGCAGGTTGGTTAATGTACTTTTAAGACTGTTAGAAAACCCTTCATCTGAAATTAATTTAGATAATGCCCCATTTCCATTATTCATTTTATAACTGAACTGGGCAAGCTGCGCCGTTATAATACCTGCATTATCCACACTTGCTTTTACACTGTTCATCACATCGTCCATTTCAACAGGATTTTTTGAAGCGATCATGTCGTTATCTTTTACAACTGTACCGGAAGGGTTTCCGGGAAAAATTGTTAGCACCTTATCCCCCATCAACCCATCCGAACCAATACTTGCTTTGGCATCTTTTTTAATAAAAGGTTGTATTTCTTTTTTTATAATCAGATCCACCATTACCGAAGTATCGGTTATCAATTGTATATTATCAACAGTGCCAATATTAATACCGGAAAAACGCACATTATTACCCACCTTTAAACCACTAACGGTTTTAAACTGTGCTTTTAAAAGAAAGGTTGAACCAAAGAGATTTTTCTGTTTGCCAACAAAATAAACAGTTACAGTAAAAGCAACCAGTGCTATTATTACAAACATGCCTAATTTCCATTTATACCCCGTATTATTTTTCATATCTTGCTTTTAATAAATGATTATATAAAAAATGATCGCACCCATCCGTCATTACTTTTTTCCAGTTCTTCGTAAGTGCCTTCAATATGTATTACACCGTCTTTTAAAATTACCACCCTGTCGCCGGTAAGTTTTGCGCAAGCCATATCGTGTGTTATAATTACAGAGCTTGTTTTGTTTTTTTTCTGGATAGCCAATATCAATTCACTTATTTCTCTTGAGGTAATGGTATCTAAACCGGTAGTAGGTTCATCGTACAAAATAATTTCGGGTTTTAAAATAAGTGTACGTGCCAAACCAATTCTTTTACGCATGCCACCCGATAATTCTGCCGGCATTTTATCAACAGCTTCTGCAAGGCCTACACTTTCCAATGCGTCCATAACAGCCTCTTCAACTTGTGCAGCAGAAAGTTTTTTTGAATGGCGCTTTAACGGAAATTCCAGGTTCTCCCTTACCGTCATAGAATCGTACAATGCCGAATTTTGAAAAAGAAAACCAATCCTTACCCTTAACGCATTTAACTCACTGTTATCTAAATTGCTGATATCTGTATCAAACACTTTTATAACACCTTCATCCGCTTCTACCAAACCCACTAAACATTTTATGGTTACCGATTTACCCGAACCTGATTTACCCAGCACCACCAGGTTCTCCCCTTTGGTTACAATAATATCCACTCCTTTTAAAACATCGTTATGCTCCCCAAAAGATTTGCATAATCCTTTTATATCAATAACAGTTTCGTTACTGTTTGCTGCATGTGACGGTATATTTATTTGTTCCTGTATCATTATTATTTTAGAAAAAAAGATCTGTTATTTGTACCGCCAGCATATCAATAATAAATATAGCCAGCGATGCAGCTACCACTGCAGAGTTAGCAGCCTTACCTACACTTTCGGTGCCGTTGGCTGCAGTAAAACCTTTATAGCAACCAATTAAACCAATAACAAAACCAAAGAAAAATGTTTTAATAGTGGCAGGAAAAATATCTAAAAATTCAAGCGATGCCAGCACTTTTGAAAAGTAATTGTATAAGTTAACATCGCTGTGTATATTAATACCAGCGTAGCCGCCCAAAATACCAATCGCATCTGCGAATATCACTAATACAGGTATCATTAATGTAGTAGCCATTATTCTGGTAACTACTAAATATTTATAGGGATTAATGGCAGATACTTCCATTGCATCTATTTGCTCAGTTACCTTCATGGAGCCTAACTCGGCACCAATACCCGAAGCAATTTTACCTGCACAAATTAATGCAGTAATTACAGGTGCAATTTCTCTTATTAAAGAAAGTGCCACCATACTTGGCAACCACGACTCTGCACCAAACTCCACCAATGTAGGCCTTGATTGCAATGTAAGCACCAGACCCATAATAAATCCTGTAATACCCACCAACGGTAAAGATTTATATCCAATATTATAACACTGCTTTATAAATTCTTTAATTTCAAAAGGCGGTTTAAATACTTCTTTAAAAAACCTTGCAGTAAACAGTGTTATATTACCAGCATCGTTAAAAATATTCTTTAAATAAACAATCAAAATTTTTTTCTTTTATAAGTGCTTTAATTATTTATTCCGGTAAATATTATACGAAAACATTCTCATCAATCAGTAATTATACAATTCCTGTGCCTTTATATTCAGCTTTATGATAGCGGGATTTGTGCAAAATATTCCCCAATTATTATAATTGAAGGGGTAGTTGTATTTTAAATTGCGGTATTATTTTCTACTGTTAGATGGTGAGAACTAAAAATCGGGTGGGCAGCTTTTTTAAAATAATTAAAAAACACTATTTGCCAAACATTACATTGGGAATGCCTTCAATAGAAGTTAAAAATCCTGACTTATTTAATCCGGAAGATAGCCCAGGCGATGTTTTTGAAGAATTTTGTGTGGGGGAATTTACTGCCGGAGTTTTTTCAGCAGGTGTTGTTTTATCCGTTGCAGTTGATGGTAATTTTTTATTGGGCAAAGACGGGTAGAAGAAAAGATATAATATTACAACCAGCTGGAAAGCGGCTGCAAAACTATCTCTTTTAATACTTTTCATTTTCTTAATTGAAGGGTTATGAGATTTTTGTACAGGTGCAAAGATGTATAATTTATTTGATAGAACTGTTACATAACTTTTAAATAATATTACAACATTCACACTTTGCAAAGGCCTGTAATTTTATGCTGGTTTAAAAAATAATTGTTGCTGTATTGGCATTGGCTGTCTCCGTTAGTATTTCTTTTTCCCCTGCATTAATCAATTCCACTTCGCATGAAATTTTTATTTCATCCCCTACCATTAAACCGCCGGTTTCTATTGCACTATTCCAGGTCAAACCCCATTCGCTTCTCAGTATTTTTCCGGTAATTGTAAATCCTGCCCTCTCGTTTCCCCAGGGGTCGTTTATAATTCCACCAAAGGCAACATTTAATTTTACGTGTTTGGTAATCCCTTTCATGGTTAAATCGCCCCATAATTCATGGTTACCATCAGCGTCCGGTTCTTCTATTGTATTTGCAGTAAAAGATATTTGCTTATGATTTTCCACATCAAAAAAATCAGGGCCTTTTAAATGTTCATCACGTTTGGCATCGCCGGTGGTTATTGCATCAGCGTCAATCCATAAATCAATTTCGGCAGTGGTAAAATCTTTACCTGTTGTATAAATGTTGGCATCAAATGTTTTAAATGCACCTTTAACATGCGAAATCATTAAATGCCTTATTTTAAAACTGATGTCGCTGTGTGCCAGGTCAATCGACCATTTTATTTGATTTGCCATTATGGTTACTTTTAAACGGTTGCAGAAAGTGGTAGTGGTAGAAGAGGGAACGGATTAATTTATTTCCTGAGTTTATTTAAAGCCGGTACAAAGATGAACACCTTTAAACTTATAACTGTTACATAATTAAAAGAAAAATTTATATCATTACCACATTTACTGCTGCTCCTTTGTAGGAATAATAAAAAGCGGAATGGAGGTTTGGCGCAAAACATTTTCTGTTACACTGCCCATTACAATTTGCTCCAGCCATTTGCGGCTATGGGAGCCCATAACAATAACATTTGCAGTTATATTTTTTGCAGCTGTTACTATCGCATCTGCAACATCGCCTTCTGTTACCATTATTTCAATGGTATCGTCGCCCAAATGTTTTTTTGATTTCTCCAGGAAATTATGCGATGTTTTTTTCAGGTGATCGACAATGTCCGGCTGCATTATTTCGGTATCCATATAACCGCCAAAACCCATTATAGGGGAATACATTGCCGAAGAATAATATACCGGATCGGCAACAATATGCAGCAACACAACCTGTGCACTCATGGCTTTCGCCAGTGCAAAACCATCTTCCGCAATTTTTTGTGCAGTAGGATCATAATCCAGCGCAATCAAAACTTTTTTCATTTGGTATATTATATTTTTTCAAGAATAAAATAGAGTGCTGTTTATTCGCCTTTATCTTCTTCCAGATCATTATGATTATCGCCACCTAAACTGTAATAATTATTTTCTTCATCTTCATTTCCAATTGCCTCCTGCTCATCATCCAGTTCGCCACCGGGAATATCCAGATCGCTGCCGGAAACATCTTCACTAAAATCTTTTTCATTGTTTTTCTCTATTTCATTCTCTTCATTATATTCTTTTATTTTACTAATATCTTCAGGATCTACAGCTTCTTCTTTTAAAAATTTATTATAAATATCTTCTTTGGCCGGATAGTTTATATCCTTCAAATGATCTTCATCCTCATTACGTAACCGGGTGCCATTTTTTTTATCACTCATGTTTTGTGTAAATATTTTTTAGAGAAAATTATTTATTATTCACATTACCGGCATACTTTTTTAACAAAATGCCTAATGAATTGTTGTACTCCTTTAAATTTTTAATGGCTATTTCCGGGTCGTTGGTTTCGGGTATTAGAACAGGCATTTCATTTACATACTTTGCCAGTAAAGGAAATTTTTCCAGTAAGGAAGCAGCATTTATCAGCATATCATTTTTGATATCTAATGGAGTGTTCATAAGGTGGTACTTTTATAAATTGTATTTTTTTTCATTTACTTTTTTCTGCTCCGTATTGACAGCAGTGTATTTTAATAAAAAAATATTCAATACAAAGATGGATATTACTGCAATTATAATTGTTATACAATTTGAAGGAAGATTTACATTATTCACACATTTTTAAACAGGTAATCCCGAAAATTTATTTCACTATTTTATTAAGTTCTTTATCTCCTTCCGTTTCGCCGGAGGTCTTCACAGCCGGGCAATAAGCGTGGGGTATGACCCCGGCGTGTAAAAAGAAACTTAAATTTACAAAAGACCACTTTGTAAATTAATAGGAATGGCAATTCGTTATAAATACTCTGATATTTACTCCATGTATTTTTGCGATTACGTTTCGCCGGGGTCTTCACAGCCGGGCAATAAGCGTGGGGTGAGACCCCGGCGTGTAAAAGAAACTTAAATTTACAAAAGACCACTTTGTAAATTATAGGAATGGCATTTCGTTATAAATACTCTGATATTTACTCCATGTATTTTTGCACTTTTAACTGTTGCAACGAGGAGTTGGCGTAAAAATATTGAAGCACTTTTAAACACCGGGGTCTCATGCCAGCGCACTAAGGCTATGCTATGAAAACCCAGGCGGAACGAAAATTTATTTCATTATTTTATTACGTTCTTTACCCTCCTTCTTGCGCATTATTATCAGGATAAATGTTCTTAAGTTCGGCTTTAAATCTTTTATCTTCTTTAAAATTGCTTTGTATCAAAAAAACAATTACTGTTATAAATGCCAGTGAAACTAAAATTATTAACAGCCACATCATAATTTTTAATTTAAGGTTATTACTGAATAAGATATTAAAAAGTGAGTTGTATTTTTAAGCTTTCAAAATTACATTCAACGCTTTTCTTACCCCATTTTTAAAATGTATAAGTTTGTCTTTTGCTGCCCGATTTTATACAGGCCTTAGCCATTTGCAACATTGTTTCCAGCTCAAAAGGTTTAATAATATAATCAGCAGCACCAAGTTTTATAGCGGCAGACCTGTCAATTATTTCTGAATTTGTAGTGGAAAAAATAAATGGTATTTCGCAAGTAGCGCTCCGTGCTAAAAGCAACCGTAAAACTTCGTGTCCATCAATTCCAGGCTTAGGCGTATCGCATATTATCAGATCGGGTATAAATTGCCGGGCAAGTTCAATCCCTTTTTCTCCATTGCTGGCAGAAAAAATGTAATACCCTTCCATTTCAAAATATTCAATCAAATTCTCCAAAATATTGAAGTTGTCTTCAATAAGTAAAATTGATTTCACTTTCATTTTACAGTTGATGAATTAGGGGTTAAAAGATCAGCAAGTTAGCCATCCTTTAAAGGATAAGCATTACACAATTAATTTTATGAATTGCATAATTCACATACCTTCATTCGTGTATATTTTTTGCAAACACCGTTTCCGTTTCGCCTGAGTCATCGTTTCGCCGGGGGTCTTCACAGCCGGGCAACAATAGTGGGGTGAGACCCCGGCGTGTAAAAGAAGTTTAAATTTACAAAAGACCACTTTGTAAATTAATAGCAATGGCAATTGGTTATAAATACTCTGATATTTACTCCATGTATTTTTGCGATTTACCTGTTACAACGAGGAGTTGGCGTAAAAATATTAAGCTCTTTTAAACGCGGGGTCTCATGCCAGCGCACTAAGGCGCTGCTATGAAGACCCCGTCGGAACATCAAAAACACTACTCATCATTTAATTATGCAGGATTATTTCTTGCTTCTTCTAGATCCCACACACGGTGTTTAGCAATAGCGCTGATAAAATCTTTTACAAAACCTGCACCAGATTCCTGCAGTACCGCAGGGTCTTTCGCCATAGTTTTTTTAACATTTGTCAAATCAATAAATGATTCTGTGTGCTTACCAAAACCTATTGTTTTACAATGCTTATAAGCTTCGTTTACAAATAAAATTGCGGCCGGGTCTGTCTTTAAAATATCAATAGATTTTTTACCTGACGCAACATAAACTGCATCAAAACAAACACTGCCCGTACTTAGTAATGAATGATCTGGTATAAATGTATTTTTATCTTCGGCAATCACAGGTGCCATAGTTTTTGCAATTAAATGAACAACCGCACCACCAGCTTTTAGTTTTGCAGCTACATTATTTACCGAAGAAGCATTTACACCATCTGCTATTAAAAAAGCAATTTGCCTGGTTTTGATACTGTCTTTAATTGTATTTTCCATGCTTAACTTTTCCGACTTCTTCAACATCATTTCAAATTCCTTACTTTGATAATCATTAGGGTTAGCATCAGCAGGAAAACTTTGGTTGACAGGACTTTGTGGTTTGACAGGTTTAATACCTAAATTATCCCCTACCTTTTTTGGAAGATCTTTATTTATAAAAGATAATAAACCAACCATCCTTTCTCTTATTGCAATTGTTTGCACTTTCGATAATTCAAAAGTTAGTGCATTAATGATATGTTTCTGCTCCGGTAAAGTTTGGCTGTTAAAAAATAATTTTGCCTGAGAATAATGGTCTATAAAACTTTTGCTTCTGTTCCGTATTTTCTGTCCATCCACCCGTTGGTTGTGTGATGTAAAACCGCCATCTTTAATACCTGCCTGAAAAGGACAACCGCCAGCTAAACTATTAGGTTCATAACTTACTTTTCCTTTGCTTATTGTTTGCCGCATCATACCATCCCGCTGGTTATTGTGCACTTCATTAATAGAACGGTTAATGGGTAACTCATGAAAATTAGGCGTACCAAGGCGTGACAATTGTGTATCAGTATAAGAAAATAATCTACCCTGCAATAAGGGATCGTTGCTAAAATCTATACCAGGTACTAAATGGCCAGGATGAAAGGCTACCTGCTCTGTTTCAGCAAAAAAATTATCAGGGTTTTTATTCAATGTCATTTTACCTACAATTGTTACAGGTACTAATTCTTCAGGAACCAGTTTGGTTGGATCGAGTAAATCAAATTCAAATTTGTGTTCATCTTCTTCCGGTATAATTTGTAAGCCTAATTCCCATTCAGGAAAAGCACCACTGTCAATAGCTTCGTACAAATCCCTTCGGTGAAAATCTGAATCTTTTCCAGATATCCTGGTAGCTTCATCCCAGCAAACAGCATGAACACCCAACAATGGTTTCCAATGAAATTTTACAAAATGAAATTTACCGTCCTTATTAATTAATTTAAAAGTATGTACGCCAAACCCTTCCATCATCCGTAAACTTCTTGGCAAGGCACGGTCACTCATGGCCCACATAATCATGTGTAATGATTCGGGCATTAGTGAAATAAAATCCCAAAAGGTATCATGTGCTGAAGCTGCCTGCGGCATGCCATGGTCAGGCTCTGGTTTTACGGCATGTACCAAATCAGGAAATTTCATGGCATCCTGTATAAAAAATACAGGAATATTATTTCCTACTAAATCATAATTACCTTCCTGCGTATAAAATTTTACAGAAAAACCCCGTACATCTCTGGCCATATCTGTAGAACCAGCACCACCGGCAACAGTAGAGAACCTTACAAAAACAGGTGTCTTTATTGTTGTATCATTTAAAAATCCGGCCTTGGTATATTTGCTTAAATTTTTGTACAATTCAAAATAGCCATGTGCCCCGGAACCTCTTGCATGTACAATTCTTTCAGGTATTCTTTCATGATCGAAGTGAGTAATTTTTTCTCTTAAAATAAAATCTTCTAAAAGTGTGGCACCTCTATCACTATCCTTTAATGAATTTTGATTATCATTTATTTTAAGTCCCTGGTTGGTTGTTAATGCCTCATTATCATTTACGACAACAGATTTATTTAATTGTTCAATTTTTATATTGCTTCCTGCTTTGGGGTTTATTTTCTTTTTCATAATATTTTTTTATTGCTTAAAACAATTAAGGTTACCTCAAAAAATAAGGCAACCTTAATATTAATAATCAAGAGCAGTAAAATAATTTTATAGCTCTCCTGATATTTTTAATTTTTAATTGCCGCAGAATTTAATGCGGTATCTGCAATAGAAGTCAGCAATTCATCACATTTTTTTTCTTCTTCCAGTGTTTTCAGTAAATTAGTTAAAGCCACTTTTTGATTTAAAACTTTTGCAAAGGCAGCCAGTGTGCCATAAGTAGCAATTTCATAATGCTCTACTTTTTGCGAAGCGCCAATAATACCTGCATCCCTTACCGCACCGGGTTGGGTTTCTTTCATAATTCCTTCGCCCTCTTTTAATAATCCTTCCATGGCATCACATTTTTTTGCGACTGGCTTTTTACCTATAGATTCAAAACATTCTTCTAAACGTGTAACATGTTCTACAGTTTGGGAAAGATGGTCTGCAATAGCTTTTTTTAATTTAGGAGAAGTAGCATTTTTTTGCATCTTAGGTAATGCTTTTGTCAATGCTTTTTCTGCCCAGTAAATATCTTTTAAACTGTCTTCAAAAAGATCTTCTAATTGTTTAGCAGCATCCTTTTTAGCCGGAACTTTAGTTGCCGGAGCTTTTTTTGTTTGTGTGTCCATGGTTTGTAATTAAGATTTAAAATCGTTAAGAAATAATGATTTTAAATCCGTAATTCCATGCCAATAAATTTGGTTGCTTTTCCATTTTGTCGGGGTCTTCACAGCCGGGCAAAAAGAGTCTCCGTTTCGCCGGTGTCTTCACAGCCGGGCAAAAAGCGTGGGGTGAGACCCAGGCGTCCGTTTCGTCGGGGTCTTCACAGCCGGGCTACAAGCGTTGGGTGAGACCCCGGCGTTTAAAAGATGCTTAAATTTACAAAAGACCACTTTGTAAATTAATAAGTAATGGCAATTCGTTATAAGCACTCTGATATTTACTCCATGTACTTTTGCACTTTTACCTGTTGCAACTGGATAAACCTTTTTGAAATTTCAAACACTTACGATGCAGTTTATACCTGGTTTAAAGTATTAAAAGATAAATACAACTGCGATGTGGTTGCATACGTAATAATGCCCAACCATGTACATTGTATCCTCTATTTTAAAGACACAGGATTTGATTTGAATAAAATTATCTCCAATGGTAAACGTTTTATGGCGTATGAAATTATAACACAGTTAAAAGATAAAGGAGCTACTGATGTTTTAAAAACTTTGTCGGATGCTTTAACCGCAATAGAAAAAAGAAAGGTCAATTGCATAAAGTTTTTAAAGATTCCTTTGACGCCAAGGCAATATATTCGGAACAATTTTTAATGCAAAAGATAGCTTACATACATTATAACCCTGTAAGTTGTAAATGGAATTTAGTAAATGATTTTACTAATTATGAACATAGCACTGCGTCGTTTTATGAGTTAGGTATTAGTAAACATTTTACGCCACTGCATTATAAAGAAATATAAAAATGCAAGAGTGGGTGTAAAAATATTTAAAGCGCTTTTTAAACGCCGGGGTCTCATGCCAGCGCACTAAGGTGCTGCTATGAAGACCCCGGCGGAACGAAAATATAAAAATGAGAATTGGGTGTAAAAATATTTGAAGCTGTTTTAAGCGCCGGGGTCTCATGCCAGCACACAAAGGCTATGCTATGAAGACCCCGTCGGAACGAAAACTCAGGCAGGAATATAAATATCAAATTGTGCACCTTTGTTTAATTCGCCGTTTGCAGTAATTGTACCATTATGGTTTTCAACAATTTTTTTTACAATAGCAAGGCCAATACCGGTGCCTGCATACACATCTTTGCCGTGTAATTTTTGAAACACCCCAAAAATGCGTTCGTTAAAACGTGGTTCAAAACCAATGCCGTTATCTTTAACCGTTATGTGGCAATAATTTTTATCAGGCGAAAGTTTTTTATTATTTAATTTACTGCCTTTAGCAATACAGCCTGTTATTACAATATGCGATGGCACATCCGGATTTGAAAATTTTAATGCATTGCTGATAAGGTTATACATAAGCTGCCGAAACTGAAAAGCAATAATATTGGCACTGCAGAGTTCCGTGGCATCAATGGTTGCATTTTTTTCCTGTATTGTTTCTTTCAGCTCGGCTTTTACTTCGTTTATAATTATTTTAAGATCAGTTTTTTCAAATACCAGTTCGGTTGTACTGATACGGGAGAAGGCTAACAGATCATCGATCAACTGCTGCATTCTGCCTGCAGCCAATTGCATGCGTTCTAAATTATATTTTCCCTTTTCGGATAAATTTTTACTTTCATTTTCCAGGATGATGGTTACAAAAGTTTGAATTTTTCGTAATGGTTCCTGCAGATCATGACTTGAAATATAAGTGAATGCCAAAAGCTCTTTATTGGCAATAATTAATTCTGCAGCCCGTTTCTCTTTTTCTTCGTTTTGAAAAGCCAGCTCTTTATTGGCAATAATTAGTTCTGCAGCCCGCTTTTCTTTTTCTTCGTTTTGAAAAGCCAGTTCTTTATTGGCAATAATTAATTCTGCAGCCCGCTTTTCTTTTTCCTCGTTTTGAAACGCCAGTTCTTTATTGGCAATAATTAATTCTGCTGCCCTTTTTTCTTTCTCATCATTTTGAAATGCCAGTTCTTTGTTGGCAATAATTAATTCTTCAGCCCGCTTTTCCTTTTCTGCTGCCCGTTTTTCTTTTTCATCGTTTTGAAATGCCAGCTCTTTATTGGCAATGCCTAATTCAGCGGCACGTTTTTCTTTCTCCTCGTTTTGAAAAAGCAATTCTGTGTTGGCAATATGTAACTCTTGTGCCCGTTTTTCTTTCTCTTTATTTTGAAATGCCAGTTCCCTGTTAGCAATGCTTAACTCTGCTGCCCTTTTTTCTTTTTCATTGTTTTGAAAAATCAATTCTTTATTGGCAATGCCTAATTCGCCGGCACGTTTTTCCTTTTCTTCATTTTGAAATGCCAGTTCTTTATTAGCAATACCTAATTCTGCGGCACGTTTTTCTTTTTCTTCGTTTTGAAATGCCAGTTCTATGTTAGCTATGCTCAGCTCTGCTGCCCGTTTTTCTTTTTCTTTATTTTGAAATGCCAGTTCTGTATTGGCAATACTTAACTCCGCTGCCCGTTTTTCTTTTTCCTCGTTTTGAAAAATCAATTCTTTGTTGGCAATGCTCAACTTATCCTCATCTAAATTTTTTATTTTATTGATACTCATTTTGCTAAAGTTGAGGTGGTTAAAAATGTAATTGATTCTATTTAATAACTTAAGTATTTACCGCTGTCAGCACAAAATTTTCAGTATTGGGCTGTAAAATATTTTTTTGGATCAAAAGTGAAAGCGTATGCAGAATTATTTTTTTGAATTGCGAAAATTCTGATGGCTTTCTGATAAAATATGTTGCCCCGTTTATATACAGCTGGTTCACTACTTCCTGCTCAAATGAAGTAGAAAAAATAACCACCGGCAGCATATCTAATTTTTTATTTTGTTTTATTTCGGCCAGGCATTCAAACCCGTTTTTACGGGGCATATTTAAATCCAAAAAAAGAATATCAGGAAGCTGGTTTATTTTATTTTCAAGCCACTGCATCAGCTGCTCCCCATCATGCACTGCTGTAAAGTTTTCATTGGCTATTACTCCCTCAATTGCTTCTTTAAAAAAAAGGCAATCATCCTTATCATCATCTGCTAGAAGTAACCTGAAAGATTTTATACTCATGCGTTAAGTATATATTTCAATGTGCCGTTAGAAAATATATTTTCTGCGGCCATCGGCAATGCATGATGTATAACCTGCACCAGTTGTGCAAAATTAGAAGGCTTGTGTATGTAAAGATCGGCACCCGTTTTAAAGAGTATCTTTATTTTATCCTGTTCTGAGGATGTTGAAAACATCACCACTGGTATATCTTTCAATTTTTTATTTTGTTTTATTTCTTCTAAACATTCAAAACCATTTTTGGCAGGCATATTAATGTCGAGAAAAAGAACATGGGGCAATTGTTCTGTATTTGCTAAAAGGTAATTCATCAATTCGTCCCCGTCGTTTACAGTGGATAGACTTGTAGTAAGCGGCAATGCTTGTAAAGCATCTTTAAAAAAATTGCGGTCGTCAATATCATCATCTGCAAGTAAAATATTCATTTGTTTTGTGTTCATAAAAGTATTTTTAATTGATGTTTTTAAATGGTGTTTCGCTGTGTGGTTTTTTTTCTATAAAAATGGTGAGTATATCTTTAATAATTTTTTTCAACTCTTCAAAATCGGAGGGCTTGCGAATATAATGGTGTGCCCCCATATTTAAAAGTGTTTTTATAAGGTTATCTTCTAAATCCATCCCTCTTGTAAAAGAAGTGGTAAGCATAACAATGTAAAGGCTCGTAAAATTTTTATCCCCTGTTATTTCTGCCAGGCATTCGAACCCTGTTTTGCGGGGCATGCTTAAATCTAAAAAAACAATATCAGGTAATTTTCTTTTATTTTCTGTAAGGTATTCCATCAGTTGCTCACCATCAGTTACGCAGGTAAGATGAGTGGCAATGGCTATTTCCAGCAATGCATTTTCAAAGAAAGCACGGTCGTCCCTGTCGTCATCTGCAAGGAGAATATTAAGTGCTGTGTGTGGTTGTTCTGCATTCATTTTATAGTATTATTTTAATGTATGTCCTGGTTCGTGTCTCACAAAACAATTTTTTGATTCGCTATAATGGTTCGTGAGACACGAACCAAGGCAGCGGCTGCGAAATTCAGCTTGCAGCTTTTTCTATTATTTTGTTCAATGCGTTTTTAATAACAATTTTAAGCTGTTCAAAACTGCCCGGTTTGCGTATGTAATCATGTGCACCAATATTGCCAAGCATATCTGTTATATTTTTTTCATAATTAATATCCCTTGCATAAAAAGTTGAAAACATTACTACAGTAATTTCTTTTAAAATAATATCTTCTTTCATTTCTGTTAAACATTCGTAACCCGTTTTACGGGGCATACTTAAATCGAGAAAAATAATATCGGGCAGCGAATTTGTATTTTTAAAAAGGTAATCCATCAATTCGTCACCATCATTTACAGTAGCAAGTTGTGCTGCTATCTTTGTTTCATTTAAAGCTTTCGCAAAGAAAAAACGATCGTCCCGGTCATCTTCTGCCAGCAGAATTTTAAGATAAATTTGTTTTGATTCAGTGTGCATTTTAAGTTTGATGAGCTGTGAGCTTTGAGCTATATACCAATAAACCAAATAACTAATAAACCATTTAACCAATTAACTAATAAACCAATAAACTAATTAACCATCACATCCTGTCCATATACCAGGTTAATTGTTTTTCTAATTTTTTGTGATGAATGATAGTGCTGATATTTCTTTGCAGGCGCACAAAAGCGGTTTCGCTTTTTACCACATAGTCGTATGCTTTATGATGCATACAGTTAACGGCCACATTAATATCATCCTGCGATGATAAAATAACTACCGGAATTTCGGGACGCTCCAATTTTATTTTGTCTAGTGTTTGCATGCCATTCATCGCAGTTTTATCAATGCCATCCAAATGATAATCTAAAATAATTAGATCAGGATTGTGCGACAATTGTGCTACGCAAAGTTCACCAGAGGCAAATGTTTCAATACTAAAATCGGCATGCTGCATAAATTCAATTTCTAAAGATTTTAAAAACAATGCATCATCATCTACCAAAAAAAGTTTTACCCGGTGTTTGTCATCGGTTGTTTCGTTATTCATGAGTTAGTATTTTTAATGCTGTTATATGCTGCCTTGATTCGTGTCTACGAACCAATTTTAAATTCGTCCACGCTGGTTCGTGAAGACACGAACCAGGGCTGGGCATGCGTTTACCTGCTACTGCTTCGTTATTCATGAGTTTGTATTTTTAATACTGTTATATGCTTCTTCCATTTCTATACAAGCCTGGCCGCAGGCTTTTTCCAATTGCAAAACAAGATCGTGTACCTCATCGTTTACTTCCGGGGCTATTGAATATTGCTGAATTTTTTTTGCCATGGCTGTAAAATCAGGGTTCATCCCAACAATTGAAAACGAAGGAATCATTTTATGTACTGCTGACTGCAGCAGCTCCCAATTTTTACCGGCCAAACTTTGTTTTATGGTATTTATTAATGGTGGTGTTTGCTCCAGGTAAAGCTGTATCATTTCCATCATCAGTTTTGGATTTGATTTGGTATGCTTTTGTAAATACTCCAGGTTGGTATATTTTATTGCAGCAATAATTTCTTCAACCGTTCCCGGCTTTTCCATCAGCTTAATTATTTTACTGTACAATAATTTTTCGTCAACAGGTTTTGATATATAATCATCCATACCCACGGCTTTACATTTTGCAACATCGGCGGTAGTAACATCGGCAGTTAATGCAATAATAGGAATTGCCGAATGCATGGTGTGGCGGATATATTCTGTTGCCTCAAAGCCATTCATTTCGGGCATTTGTAAATCCATCAGTATAATATCGTAAGCACCGGTATGTAATTTTTCTATTGCCAGTTTTCCATTGGCACAAATATCACAGTCAAATCCAAAATCTTCTAAAAGCGTTTTTACTAATAACTGGTTTAATGCCACATCTTCTACCACCAGCACTTTTATATTTTTAATTTGTGCAGCAATTTTTATTATTTCTGCTGCAGCTTCTACCCTTGCGGTTGTTTTTTTAAAAGATAATGTAAAACTAAAAACAGCGCCTTCGCCCACTTTGCTTTTTACGGTTATGTTGCCGCCCTGCATTGTTACCAATTGTTTTGAAATGGCAAGCCCCAGCCCGGTGCCGCCATATAATCTTGTGGTATCGGCCGATGCCTGTTGAAAATTTTCGAAAATGCTGGCTATTTTATCCTGTGGTATGCCAATGCCTGTATCGCTAACTGCAAAAGCAACAGTTACTTTTTCTTCATCTTCATTAAGCAGGCTAACGTTTACCGTTATTTTTCCTTGGTTAGTAAATTTTACTGCATTACTTAATAAGTTTAAAATAATCTGGTGCAAACGTACAGGGTCGCCTACCAGCACTGCAGGAATTTTATTATCATATTCCTTAACCAACTCAATATTTTTTTCCTGAACTTTTGGCTCAAACAAATGCATCATTACCTTTATAGAGTCCGCTAATTTAAAAGGTATTTGTTCAAAGGTCATTTTGCCCGAATCAACTTTTGCCAGGTCGAGTATATCGTTGATCAATACTATTAAAGCATCGCCGCTTATTTTTATTGCGGTTAAATATTCTTTTTGTTTTTCGGTTAAATCAGTTTTTAATACCACTTTGCTAAAGCCGATAATGGCATTCATTGGTGTCCTTATCTCGTGGCTCATGTTGCTGAGAAACTGCTGTTTAGATTTTACGGCTTCTTCTGCAATTGCGGCTGCTTTTTCTGCATTATCTTTTGCCGCTTCCGCAATTACCGTAGCCAGCTCTGCCAGTTCTTTTGCTTCTCTTAATTCTTTTGCATATGTTTCGTAAATGACTAAGTTGCCCTCCCTGATTTTTATCTGTTCACTAATATCAGTAGTAACGCCAATCCACATTTTATGTTTTCCATTTTCATCTTTTACCGGCGATGCTATATTTAAATGCCATACATAATCACCCGCTTTATTTTTAAAGCGCATTTCCATTACCAGATCTGTTAAGGTTACTGTTGCATTTTGAAAACGGGTTTGAAATTCTTCCAGCTCATCCGGATGGATAATTTGATGATATCCAAAATCCCTTAATTCTTCAAAATTAAATCCTGAAAAATCTAACCAGCTTTTATTAAAGTAAGTCACCTCACCATCAACATTGGCATTACTTATTTTTGCAGGCATCAGGTCGGCCAATTGGCGGAAATGAGCTTCACTTTCTTCAATTTTTTTGCTGGCAATTACCTGTTCTGTTACGTCCACCGCCATGTCCATAATACCATACACTTCGCCAACTGCATTAAAAATAGGTTTATAGGTAAAATCAAAATAGTATGTGCCTAATAACCCGTCTAATTCTAATTCGGCACGGGCATTATTTGAATGATAAGTTTTGCCTGTGGTAAACACCTCATCCAATATTTTTAAAAAGGGTTGCCCTTTTAATTCCGGAACAGCAACAGCTAATGGTTTTCCAATTACACTTTTTCCTTTGCCCCAATAGCCAATCATTATATCGTTCGCTACTTCTATTTTCATTTCCCTGCCGGTAAACATGCAGGTAGCCACCGGTGCTTCTTCAATCAACGAACGGAATTTTATTTCGCTTTCTTCGATTTTTTTTCTTGAAAGAACCTCCCCGGTAATTTCATGTGCCAATGCCATTACTCCCGAAATTGTACCATCAGCATCTTTTAAAGGCTCGTACACAAATTTTACAAACGCATTTTCAATTTTTCCGTTTCGTTTTAAATTAATAGGAAGTTCATCTGCTACAAAACGTTCGCCTGTTTTGTAAACATTATCCAGCAATTCTTTAAACCCCTGTTCCATCAATTCGGGCAGCACTTCAAATGCAGGTTTGTTTAATGCCTGTTCTAATGTTCTGTCCCACATTTCATACATGCCTTTATTAATAACTTCTATTACATAATTTTGGCCGCGTAATACACATATTGCAACGGGTGCCTGCAATACCAGGTTTTGAAACCTGGTTAATAATTCTTTTTCTTTAAGCTCATTTAATTTTTGTTTGGTAATATCTCTTGATACAGAAAGTATGCGGTGCAAATTTTTATCAGTTCCATCTTCCTGCACGGGCAATACTATTATATCCCACCACTTAGGAGTGCCTTTTGCTGTGGGGCCAAAAAGCTGCAACTGAATTTTTTCTCCGCTTTTTGCTGTTTCTACTGCATCTTTTATTATTTGCCTGTTATCCGGTTCCCACATATCCCACCAATAGGTATTTTGTACCTGCTCAAAATCATCCAGTTCTAACAGGCAAATACCATTACTGTTCATAAATTGCAGCCTGCCATCAGCATCCAGCATTTTAATACAATCGGGGCTGCTTTCTAATACTGCCCGGTTAAAGGATTCGCTTTCTTCAATTTTTTTAGTAGCAATTACCTGTGCTGTTACTTCATATCCAAAAACCAGTATAGAAAAAATATTTTTATACTCATCGTACATTGGTTGGTAACTGAAGTTAAAATATCTTTCCTCCGGTGCTAAACCCTCATCACGGGCTAATGTTATTGGAATATTTATACCCACATAAGGTTCGCCGGTGTTGTACACATTATCCAACAGTGTGTCAAACCCCTGTCCTTCTAATTCTGGCAGGGCCTCCATAATGGCCTTGCCTTTTATTTCCCGTTTGCCAAATAAACTCTGGTATTTTTCATTTACTAATTCATATACATGATCTGGCCCGGCAAGCGTGGCTACAAAACCAGGAGCTGTCATCAGCATATCGCTGAAGAGTTGGTTTTGTAATTCTACTTTTTTACGGGCAAGTACCTGCTCTGTTACATCAGTAGCTAAAACCATTACTCCCGAAACAGACCCATCATTTTCATGATAAGGCTGATACACAAAATTGAAATAATAGGTTTCTTTTTCTCCATTTTGCCGCACAAAATAAGCAGGCTGCTCAGTGCCGTAATGCGTAACCCCATTTTGCAGCACATCTAATAACAATGCCATAAAAGGCTGTTCTTTCATTTCTGGTAAAATTTCCAGATATGGTTTACCAAGTGCTTCCTCACCTGCACTAAAAATTTTCAACATCGGCTCATTGGCCAGTTCCAACGTCATTTGGGTGCCTTTAAAAATACAGATGGGATTAGGCGATTTTTCTACCAGGCTTCTAAACCGCTGTTCGCTTTCAACCAGTGTTTGTTCGGCTCTTTTACGTTCGGTAATATTGCTTGCCGCACCTGTCCATTCTATAATTTCTCCCTTTTCATTTATTTTGGGTACAGCACGGGAATAGGTCCAGGCAATATTTCCATCGGCATCAAATACCTGATGCTCCAGTTCAAATATTTTTTTATGTGCAATGGCTTCTTCAATTGTTTTAATCACTAACGTTCTTTCTGATTCTGGGATGTATTTTTGAAGCCACGAAATGCTGCTGTCTGTTGTATCGGCCAAAAAATCTTTTCCTTCAAGGTTATACATCACCTTCCAATCGGCACTCATTTTATACACTGTATTGGAAGTGGCCATCACCAGTGAGCGGAAGCGTTCTTCACTTTCTATCAAATTTTTTTCCGTTCTTTTTTGTTCAGTTATATCAGTAAAAAGTATGGCTATCCTGCGGCTCTCCACTTCGCCCACTTTAAATGCATATACATCAAACATGCGGCCCATTGCATCTGAACCTTCTATAAAGCGGATAGACTCTCCGGTGGTAACCACTTTTCCATAAATGTTAAACCAGCGTTTTTCAAGATCAGGAACCAATTCCAATATGGTTTTTCCGGCAGCATTCTTTAAGCCGCTTTGTTCTTCAAAAACCGGGTTTACCTCCACAAAAAGATAATCAATGGGATTATTGTGTTCATCAAATAATACTTCCACAATACAAAAACCCTGATCCATGGTATCAAAGAGGCTTCGGTATTTTGCTTCGCTTTCTTCCACTTTTTTTCTTGCATGCACCTGTTCCGTTACTTCGTTGGCTACCACCATTATTCCGGTAGCTGTTCCATCATTTCCAAGTATAGGTTGGAAAACAAAATTGAAAAAACCCTTTTCTGTTTTACCAAACCTGGTAATGGTGTTTTCTAATTCATTTCCAAAATAGGGTACACCAGTATTTAAAACTTGCAACAGCAAAGGTTCTGCAGTACTCCTTGTTTCGGGTACGGAGTCAAACACGGGTTTGCCTACATATTCATTTTCGGCTTTGCCCACTATTTGTAAAAAACCTTTGTTGGCAACTTCCACAATAAAATCCCTGCCTTTAAAAATGCAAATTGCCACGGGTGCCTGCATTACTAACGACCTTAACTGTTCTTCGCTTGCTTTTATTTTTAAATTGAATTCAGCCTGCGGTGTTACTTCGGTAGAAATTATTGCCACGCCTTCTATTTCGTCATCTACATTGCGCTGCGGCTGGTAAATTAGATTGTAATAAACTAATTCTTTAATACCCTTGCGGAGCAAGGTAACAGGTACTTCATTAGCCTGCACGGGCACGCCTGTTTTATATACGCTCAATAAAAGTTTATCAAAACCCTGCTCTACCGATTCGGGTATTGCATCAAACACCGATTGTCCGATTATATTTCCCTTGCCCCAACTCTCTAATATAGCATCGTTGGCAATTTCAATTATCATATCCTCACCTTTACAAATGCTAATGAGTGATGGTGATGAACGAACAAGTTCATGGAAACGGTGTTCGCTTTCTTTAATTTTTTTCTGTGCTGATGCTTTTTCGGTTACATCTTCAATAGAAAGCAGGATCAATTTTTCTTCTTTTTTTTCTCTTGTAATTTCAAGGGCGCATAATAAAATAGTTCGTATACCAATAGATGAAAAATTATGAGTTACTTCATAATCAGTGATCTGTTTTTTTTGTGGTAACACTTCTTCCAGCAAAGTTCGCAGCTCTGGTATATTCCATTGCCGGTTGCCCAGGTCATAAATTAATACGCCTTCTGTTTCCTGTTCATTTACTTTAAATGTTTTGTAAAAAGCTTTGTTGGCGGTTTTTACACGCAGGTGTTTATCCAGCACCAGCAAAGGTTGGTAAAGGGTGGCAACAATGCTTTCGTTGTAATTTCTTGCATCTGTTATCTGCTCGTTCAGGCCAATTAATTCATGGTTTAAAACTGTC
>NZ_JANMUN010000071.1:0-15747 GCF_031391665.1 Ferruginibacter sp. | reverse complement strand
ATCTGGCGTAAAATTTTCCTTAAGCAATATGAAAGACAATTTAATTATAACACCCGATAACATGACTGTGTTTGAACGGTCATTAGATATGCTGGACACTTCTATAAAAGAACTGCGGCGTGTGGCGCATAATATGATGCCAGAATTACTGACCAAATTTGGACTGGATGAAGCATTGAAAGAATATTGCAACAGCATTAATGCTACCAATTTGCTTTCTGTAAAATACCAGTCTATCGGGATGGATACAAGACTGGAAAAATCTGGAGAAATAATTATTTACCGCATCATACAGGAACTGCTGAATAATATTATGAAACATGCGGCTGCAAAAGAAGCTACGGTGCAAGTGGTAAAAGAAGAAGGCCGTTTAAGTATTATTGTAGAAGATGATGGTAAAGGATTTGATACCGCATTAATAAAAAATAACAAAGGCGCAGGGCTTACGAGTATCCAGTCCAGGGTAGATTATTTAAAAGGGCAATTAGAAATTCATTCAGAAACAGGTAAAGGAACTTTGGTAAATATTGAATTCAATATATAAATATGATTCGTGTTTTTATTGTAGATGATCATCCTGTGGTAATAGAAGGCATTCACTCTTTACTGCAAAACGAAAAAGATATGGCATGGATGGGTCAGGCAATGAATGCTGCATCCTGCCTGGGATTTTTTGTAAACAATACTGCCGATGTGGTATTGATGGACATCAGCATGCCGGGCATGGATGGTGTGGAATTATGTGCGGTGATGAAAGAAAAATACCCGGGTATAATGATTTTAGGCCTCAGCAGTTTTAACCAGGGATTGTACATAAAAAAAATGGTGGAGAACGGAGCATCGGGCTATATCTTAAAAAACTCTTCCAAAGAAGAATTGATAAAAGCCATACATGCAGTGCACGAAGGCTTTATTTATTTTAGTGGCGAAGTGGGCATGGCTTTGCAGGAATATCAAAAATCGGAAAAGAATGATTTACCCTCATTAACATCAAGAGAAAAAGAAGTGTTAGAATTAATTGCTGAAGGTTATACGAACCCGCAAATAGCAGAAAAAATATTTTTAAGCCCTTTTACTGTAGATAGCCATAGAAAAAATTTGCTGGCCAAACTTGGAGTAAAAAATACAGCCAGCCTTATACGTCTTGCGGTGGAAAAAAAATTGATTTGATGAGTGAGCGTTTAATAATTTTTAGTTGGCAAAATTCTAATTGATTTTTTATTTTAACCACTGTGTTTATCTGTGTGCCAGCATCCACTACATTTTAAGAATACCTATTGTAAATAAAATAAAAGAATTTCATACGGTTCAAATTCAAAATATACTTTGGAGGTAAGCTTGCACTAAAATTATTTTATAATTATTGAGCTTCTGTAAGTGTGTACTCAATAATCACCGCACGGAGGCCTAACGCAGAACTGGACCATGCGCTGGGAAATGGCGTAGTATAAACATTCAGGTAATAAGTATATAAAGTGTTATCTACAATGTTGCTAAAAAAATTTACCGGTGTGGTGTATGCTGCCAAACCTGCTGAACCTGATGAATTAACTACGCCTATATTCTCAGGAAAAAAATTGCTGAGAATAGTCTTTCTGTAAAAAACCGTTTGCAAATTTTGTGCAGCAGAAAAATCCTCCAGGTAATAAGTAATGTTTATCATTTTAGCGCCATGTGGCAAATGCACAGGGGCAACTATACCGTTTGTTGCGGCAGTATTTCCCATAAAAATGCTACCCGATCCAAGACTGACAGTTGTTGTATCCCTGCTGAGAAATCCTCTGAAATCGCTGCCCGAAAGATTATAGAAAAAGGTTTTGGGTGTAGAATATTTAAATGAATCGGCTTTAATATTACCGCTAACCTGTAATTTTTCCGAAGGGTTTGTTTGACCGATTCCCACATTACCATTTCCTCTTACCCTCATTCTTTCAATAAAGCCATTTACATAGTCATCATAGCCAAAAGCTACATCAGCAGCAGGATGGTCGGCGTAAATTTTAAGAAGATTACCCGACACACCCAATCCTGCATCTCCACTGGCTCCCGGATACAAGCTGATTTTTTTGCTGAGCACAGCGGGAAAGCTCAAAGGGTTAGTGGGGTTTACGGTACCTATGCCCATATTGCCGGGAGCATCAATGGTTACTCTTGGAATATTGGCAGTAGTAAAATGAATTTTACCATTGTTGCCAAAATAAGTTCCAAAATCAATGTCTTCAGGATTACCGGCAAAAGAACCTAAATAGCCACGATAATTATTATTTTCTGCCCAGCTAATAAATAAATTGGAAGCGCCATTAATTATTAATGGAAAGTTGTTGTTGCTTTCAATGTGTAAATTAGTACCAGGGTTTGTAGTACCTATACCAAGAAAGTTTTTGAAATAACCATTGCCGTGTGTAAAGTTGCTGTAAAATACCGGTTCTCCTAAAGCATTGCGATATTCCAGTTGTCCGCTTGTTGGAGCGGTATTGTTATAAAACAGTCCATCGCCTGCGGCAGAATGTTTCATCAATGCCTGGCTAACGGGAACATAGAGGTTTGAATTTTTCCATTCCATTCGCCCCGTTGCAGAATCGAAGGTTACATAGCTGGATAAACCGCCAGTACGTTGGTTTCCTTTTACATCTAACGTTGCCTGTGGTGTGGTAGTGCCGATGCCTACATTTTGAGACTGGGCTTTTTCTACAATTAAAAGTGATAGCAGGGAAAGAAAGCATTGGTAGGTGAAGAATGAAAATTGTTTCATGCTGCAAAATTTTTGTAAAGCAGTTTTGCTGCCCGGTGTAATTTTTTTAAATCGCAGCATAAAATTATTTTGTTGTTAAAGCAAAGTCAATAGTACAAAAGTTAGTGGTGAAAAAACAGAGAATTAAGTAAAGCAAATAAAAAGAATATTCAATTTTTTCCGTAAGCTTTATTAATAGCTTCTGTACGGTTTTGTACATGCAGCTTTTCGTAAATGTGGTGTATGTGCTGGCGCACCGTATCGGTTGCAATTGAAAGTTGTGTGGCAATTTCTTTATACAATAATCCTTTTGCTAAAAGCAGTAATATTTCATTTTCCCTTGGCGATAAATTTTCAACCTGCTTTTTAGTTTCATTATTTTGAAAACGTTTAATAACTTTTCGGGCAATTTGTGTACTCATGGGGCTGCCTCCACTGTGCAATTCCAGTAAGCCTTCAGCCATTTTTATAAAAGGCGTTTTCTTTAATAAATACCCGCTTGCCCCTGCGGCTAATGCTTCAAAAACTTTTTCATCGTCTTCGTAAATAGTAAACATTATAAACTGGCTTTTGGGGCAAAGCCCTTTTACTTTTTTTATACATTCAATACCATTCATACCGGGCAGATTAATATCCATAATTACAATATCGGGTTGCCAGGCCGGTAATTCTTCAGCTGCTTTTTCAGCATCAGCAAATGTGCTGAGTAATTCAAAACGTTCGTCCATGGTAAGCAGACTGGTCATACCATCCCGTACTTCTTTTAAATCTTCTACCAAACAAATTTTTATTGGCTGCATACTTGTAAAAATAAACTATAGTAAAATGATGGCAATAGAACAAAAGTTATAAGAAGCCGAATTTTATTTTAAAGGCACTCTTATATTTACTGTTACACCACCATCATTTATTATCTCAAAAAATCCTCCTATTGAATCAATACGTTTTTTCATATTTTTTAAACCATTACCTTCTTTATTTATATTTTCAAATCCTTTACCATCATCCTTAATGATTACAGAAAGATTTTTATCAGTGTTAAATTTGATAATAACTTTTTTTGCTCCGGCATGCTTTACAATATTGTGCAGGCTTTCTTTTAAGGTTAAAAAAACATTCCTCCGCATTTCTCCTGCTACCATTATTTCAGGAATTTTTTCTGGCATAAAAATATGCATCTGCAAATTATTTTCCTCTCCATATTCTGCTGCATACGAACGGGCATAAAATAACAGATCTTCCAGCGTATCATTTTTTTCGTTCATTGCCCAAATGAGTTCATTCATTTTTTGCACCAGCTCATTGGAATTATTTACAATTTTTTCTGCATCAAGTTTTGTGGTATCGCTAAAGCTGTTGCGTTTTACTTTTTCGCTTAAGAAACGGATGGTGGAAAGCCCGGCTCCCAAATCATCATGTATGTCGGATGCAATACGGCTTCTTTCTTTTTCTATAGCCTGCTGCTTTTCTAAAACTATTTTTTGTTTTTCTAATTTACGTTTATAATAACTTCTTATCATCAAAATCAATATGCCCACTACCAGTAAACTCATTAAAATTTTAAACCACCAGGTTTGCCACCAGGGAGGATTGATGGAGAAAGAATAGCTAATAATTTTCTCCGTGTATCTTGATGCAGGATAAGTTGCTTTAATTTTTAAAGTATAAGAAGCTGGAGAAAGATTAATGAAACTTAACACCGCATTTGTTGACGCATCACTCCAGTTGCTGTTACCGCTGCCTTCTAAAATATAACTGTACTTAATTTGTTTTTCATCGTAAAAAGATGGACTTGCTACATGAATGGAAATATTATTTTGTTTATAAGAAAAAGCAGCAGGAATATTTATACCCGAAAAAATATTGTTACCTGCATTTATATTTTTTATAAATAGTTGAGGCGCAAATGATGAAACATTGTTTTGCTCTGCAGCAATTTTTACCAATCCTCCATCGGCAGTTAATGCCAGTATATTATGATTATTATCTTCATTTATGGTATAAATAAACGGGTATAAATTACTGCGTTTAGAAATATTGTCTATTATCACATCATCTTTATCCCAGGTAATTTTATCAATGCCCGAAGAAGTACCGGCCCATATTGCACCTGCTTTATCGCAATAAAGAAAAGTTATAAAACTTGCAGTTAATCCTTCTTTTTTAGAAATGTGTTTAAGGAGTTGTAATTCCATATTTTCATTAATCTTAAAACAATACAATCCATCCTCTCTTGTACCCACCCATATATTATCAAACTTATCAGCAGTTACCGAACGGGGTGCTGTTATTTTTACCTGGCTGGTATAATCTTTTAACAACTGCAAATAATTTTCGGGTTGTTTACTGTTTGTTTTCATTACATACAATTCACCTGCTCTTGATACAAACCAAAGCCTGCCTTTGCTGTCAACTGTACCTTCATCAATATAATATTTTATTTTGCTTTTACTTATTATTGTTGGGCTAAAAATGGTGTTAAGTTGATAGATGCCCTGTATTGTTATAATACCATTAGCATCTATAATACTTCTGTTCATGTTATTTACGCTTTCGGCATAAATTAATGTGGGTGCAATAACCCCGTAATTTAATTGAGCAATTGTAAAGTGATAAATAGTTTTACCGCTGTTTAAATACAGGTTGTTGCCAGATACTGACAGGTTACTAAAATCGTTACCAATATTTTTTACAGTATATATTTTCAGGCCTGCTGTTGTTTGTAAAAATATTTTTTTCTGCAACATATCCCAGTAATAAACAGAATCGCCTGCACTGTTTACTGCAAGCGATTGTATATAAGAACCAAACGGCCTGGAAATTAATTCAATATTATTACTTACTAATTTTTGTACGCCGTAATTGTCATTAATAAACCATAATGCAGATTCCCTGTCTTCGTACAGCCCGGCTACATTATTACTCAGCAGGCCATTGGCTGAAGTATAATTTTTTACAGTACCGGCAGTGCTTATCTTAAGTAAACCTTTTTGGCTTTGCGAAGCCCATAAGTTTTTATTGCTATCATAAAACACAAAACCATAAGCATTATTTTTTAGCTGCTGAAATTTTAAAGGCAACGGCTTAAAAATAACATTTCCCTGCTGCAGTTGCTGCTTATCAATTATTAGTATTTCTTTTGTACATGCCAGCCATATATCGCCTTCTATTTCTGTAATTGAAGTGCATGCAATTCCTTTTACACTTGTTACAATTGTTTTTGTTTTTACATTGTACACCAACAGATCAGTGCGGTATTTACCGAGCAGCAGATCGGTTGCAATCAATAAATAATCACCCGCCTGAAATATTATATTCAAAAAATCTTCGCTGCTATCTTTAAAAACCGGCAGCATTGTAAAACGGTTATCTTTAAAAATAAACAAGCCTTCGTCGCATGCAGCAAAAAGCTGGCCTTCTTTATTTTTATAAAATGAATTTATTATAGGGCAAAACCCATCCGCAGTTTTAAATTTATGTATGCTGCTTTTAGAAAAATAATTTAACCCGTTGGTGTTGGTGGCAATCCATACAGAATCGGCTCCCATTTCTACCGCATCATTCACTACATCGCTTGCAAGGCCATCGGCTTTTGTAAAATTGGTAAAACCGGTACCATCGTAAATACTTAATCCGCCAAACGTAAGAAAGAATAATTGCCCTTTATTATCCTGTGCAATTTTTTTTACCCTGTTATTTACCAATCCTTCTTTTGGGGTATAATTTACAAAGGGAATTTGCTGTGCAATGGCTGATGCAGCACAGAAAAATAAGTATGCGTTTATTGATATACATTTCAACATTTGCATACTTAAATGTAATGAATAAAAGGAATGTAGTAAACAGTTAAGTATATTTAGTTTTACCTGCTGCTTCGTTCTTCCATTTTTAAATTATCATCAAAAGGGCTTTTTGTAAATGGATAGACAGTTTGCTTTACAAAACCTTTAGGGTATTGCGATTCATGTACGCCGGTACCTTCGGGCCATACTTTTTCCGGCAAATAATAAGTGCCAAACATCATATCAATAAAAGGAAAAAGTGCCGCAAAGTTTTTTCCATAATATTTTGGGTCTTCGCAATGGTGCCAGTGATGGTATTGTGGTGTGGTAATAATGTATTTTAAAAAGCCAAAATTAATTCTTGTATTAGCATGAATTAATACAGCATGGATAGCAATAAAAATTATGTAGGTATTAAAAACAGCAGGCGAAAAACCCAATACGTACAAAGGAATAAACGTGATGGCCCTGGTAAAAAATATATCTATAAAATGAGTTCTGCTTCCTGCAAGCCAATCCATGTGTTGTGTAGAGTGATGTACAGAATGAAAACGCCATAAATAAACGTGGTTATGAAAAATGCGGTGTGCCCAGTATTGAAAAAAATCGGTTGTAAAAAAAGCAATTAGCAATGCGGCAAAAAACGGTAACTGCTGTATCCAGATATGTACTTTATCCAAGCCTATCCAACCAAAAAATACAACAGCAGGTTTTTGGGTGATGATGCCAAAGAACTGAATAAACAAATGGCTGATGACAAAATAAACCAAATCTGTTCGCCACTCTTCATGAAATTTAGTTTGATTTTTATTTTTTGGGAAGAATAATTCTACAGGAATAAAAATTACTGTCATCAGCAATAAATCTAAAAGCATCCAGTCTAACCCAAAATACCAACTGGATTTTTGAACTGCAGAGCCTTGAACTTTTAATACTCCCAGCAGAATTGCAATGCCTGCAATACCGGCACCAATAGCTGCCAATTGTATTTTTTTACTTAACAATAAACTGAGTAAAGCAAAACCAAACGACAAAATAATTACTGCCTTAATCAGTATTTGCATTGATTGTGCTGTATATATTTCTCTAAACTCCGGTGTAGTTAATTTTTCAGGAAAAATAAAACACAAAATACTTGCCAATGCTAAAATAGAAAGGAAGATGGAAATGTAACCACTGATTTGCCCTTTACCAATTATTAAACGTTGCGGTTTAGTTTGATACATACTTAGCTAATTATGGTAATAAAAAAAGTATGCAGTTTGCATACTTAAAATTAAAAATATTTTTTGATGAAATTTATTTCACCAATTCCGCCACACTCACAGTACTAATTTCTCTCAACATTACTGCAATACCATTAGCATCAATTCCAATTTCATTATACAATTGTTTAGGAGAGCCGTGTTCAATTAATTTATCGGGGATGCCCATTATTTTTACAGTGGCTTTGTAATTATGTTCATTCATAAATTCTAATACGGCAGAACCAAATCCTCCTACTACAGTTCCATCTTCTACTGTAACTATCTTATCAAATTTTGCAAACACTTCATGCAACATTTCTTCATCCAAAGGTTTTGCAAAACGCATATCGTAATGTGCAGGATTAATGCCATCAGCTTTTACATCACGGATAGCAGCAGCAGCAAAGTTGCCGGGATGGCCAAAAGAAAGTATCGCAATATTTTCTCCGTCCTTCAATTTACGGCCTCTACCAATTTGTATTTCTTCAAAAGGATATTTTTGCGCCATGGTATCTTTTTGCAATTCGGGCATTACACCTTCGCCACGGGGATAACGAATTACAATGGGTAATTGCAAAGTATCCAATTGTGCGGTGTACATCATGTTACGCAATTCTCTTTCGTTCATCGGCGCAGCCACAATTAAATTAGGTATGCAGCGCATAAAAGCTATATCGTAACAGCCGTGATGCGTTGGACCATCTTCACCTACAAGCCCTGCCCTGTCTAAACAAAATATTACGGGTAGTTTTTGTATAGCCACATCATGCACCACCATATCGTAAGCCCTTTGCATAAAAGAAGAATAGATGTTGCAAAAAACTTTCATGCCCTGTGTTGCCATACCGGCACTAACGGTTACGGCATGTTGCTCGGCAATGCCCACATCAAAAGCACGGTCGGGCATTTTTGCCATCATATATTTTAAAGAAGATCCGCTGGGCATTGCAGGAGTGATCCCAAATATTTTTCCATTCATTTCTGCCAGCTCAATAATGGTATGTCCAAATACATCCTGGTATTTCATGGGCTGTGGTAATTCAAAAGTTTTCTTTTGAATTTTGCCGGTTACTTTATCAAACAAACCGGGTGCATGCCAAAGCGTTTGGTCTTTTTCTGCCAAATCGTATCCTTTTCCCTTTACTGTAACAATGTGTAAAATTTTAGGGCCGGCTATATGTTTTAAATCCTGTAAAGTATCTACCAGTTTGGTAATATTGTGGCCATCTATCGGCCCAAAATAACGCAGCTTCAATGCTTCAAATAAATTGGCTTTACTGCTCACCATTCCTTTTACACCTTCTGTAAGTTTGTGTGCCATGGTACGGCTGAAGTTTTTACCAACAGGCAGTTTACCTAATAAATTCCACACCTCATCTTTTACTTTATTATACGTTTGAGAAGTGGTAATGTCGGTTAAATATTCTTTTAGCGCCCCCACATTTGGGTCGATGCTCATGCAATTATCATTTAAAATAATCAGCACATCCGAATCGGCTACACCTGCATGATTCATGGCTTCAAAAGCCAAACCTGCCGTCATTGCACCATCGCCAATTACGGCTACACTTTTTCTGTCTTCCCCTTTATATTTTGCTGCCATGGCCATGCCTAATGCAGCACTTATGGAGGTAGAAGAATGGCCCACGCCAAAAGTATCGTACTCACTTTCGCTGCGTTTAGGAAAACCACTAAGGCCTTTATATTTTCTGTTAGAAGGGAAATTATCTCTGCGGCCGGTTAAAATTTTATGGCCATAAGCCTGGTGGCCTACATCCCATACCAACTGATCGTAAGGAGTATTGTACACATAATGTAATGCCACACTTAATTCCACCACTCCCAAACTGGCGCCAAAGTGGCCGCCATGCACACTTACAATATCAACAATATACTGCCGAAGCTCATCACAAACCTGGTGCAATTGTTCCCTGCTGAGTTTTTTTAAATCTGCTGGCGAATCGATATTTTTAAGAAGTGTGCCGGGAGTTAGCTCCATGCTGTAATATTTTAATGAGCAAAGTTATGTTTTTTATCTTTTAGATGTGTCGTTATTAAACATACTTTAACGGGAAAAGTTCGGTTAAAATTGCTGCTGACACCTATTCATTTACGTAAAATTATTTTTAGTAACACACTGTTTTGCAAAGCCACTCATATTTTGCGTAATATTAACTTAGCCTGCTATTACATTACTGCACTTACAATTATCTTTAGCTCAAACTCTTTTAAATGAAATTACCCCTTAAAATCCTGGCAGTACAAATTGCCGTACCGCTATTAATTGCATTAGGATATTTTGCCACCGATAAGTTTGAATGGCAAACTTTTTTTGGAACTTATGGCATTATTGCAATACCCGTTGCCATAGTTAATATTTTGGGTGCAATAATTATGGCCATAGCTAATTATCAAAAAAATAAAGCCTGGGTTTTAGGGCTTGTGATAAGTACAGTTGTTTTATTTATTACAGGTTTTTTTGCAGTTACACAGCTTGATTTTGGCAGGTAGATTTTATGCCAGGTAACGCATTAAATTTATGATCAAATCCGGGTTGGGGCAATTGTTTAAATACTTTTCACTTTCCGATACTTTGCATACTCCGGGATAATCGCCTTCGTACAAACGCAAATCATCAATAATTTGAAAATGCAGGTGCGGTGGCCAGTTACCATTATCTTTTGGTGCGCCAAAATGTGCCAGTAATTCTCCACGGCCCACATATTTTCCTTCCTGCAAAGGTGCCAGATCTCCCAAACTTAAATGGCCGTACAGTGTATGAAAAACAATGGTATCTAACTGGTGCTGTAAAATAATTGTAGCGCCATAATCGCCAAAATTATTATTATAGGCAAAACTGTGTACCATACCACCAACAGGTACAAATATTTTTGTTCCTGCATCGCCCCAAATATCTGTACCAATATGTAATCTTCTCGGTTCTTCGGCTACAGGCTTTTCAATACCATATTTTTTTTCTTCATCAAAAAGCAAGCTGCGTTTGTACATATCCCTTAATTCGGCATAGCCGCCAATTAAAAATTTTGCACCCTGCTCTTTTTTTAGGTTGTCAATATAGCTCGAAAAACTTTTGGTATCGCTGTAAACTTCTTCTGTTAACTCCGTATTGGTTTTAGATAAATTAATAGGCGCAATTTTTTCTTTAGCCGCGTTAAAATTTATTACCGGGCAAAAATCGGGCTGGTGTTTTTGTAAAACATTTTCTAAAGCACTTTTCATTTATTGAAGGTACGCATAACAATGGTTAGATTAACAATTGCTGTTTGTTGTAATTACAAAACAAAGAGCATTAGAAATTGTATTAGCATTAATTTTTTACTTTTATTCTATCAGCATCCTGGCTGGTTTGCCGCTCTCTTTCTTTAAAACTTGTTTTACCAAAGCTCCAGCTAAACTGTAATCTAATTCCACGGCTTTCCCATTTACGGTAGTAGCTAAAATCCATATTGGCAAATTGTACGGTTTGCTGCCAGCGTTGTGTATTAAAAACATCCGCTACAGATAAACGCAGGGAGCCTTTGGCTTTTAAAATATTTTTTCTTAACCCAAAATCTAAACTGCCTAAAGATTTACTTTTAAAAATGGCTTCTTTGGTAGCAGCATTAAACCAACTGCTAACCTGCGTAGTCCATCCTTTGCCGAGTGTAAAATTTTGCTGTATGTAATAGTTCATTCCAAAAGTTTTTTCATTTAAAATACCATTGGGCAAAACCCCTTTGTAATGATTAAAAAAACCGGTAATGTTGGCATAACCCTGCCACCATTTTGTAATGGGCAATGGCGCACTTATGTTTAGATAACCATTATCTAAACTACCAATGTTGGCTTGTGTACCGGTTGTTAGCTGGCCAGTTTGGGTGGTAATGGTCTGGCTGTAATCTTTTGTATGATTGTAGCCAACAGCAACATTAAGTGCATAGCGGTAAGTATATTTTATTTCGAAATTATTAGTGTACTGGGGTTTTAAATAAGGATTGCCTTTTTCAGCAGTATAAATATCATAAATGGTTTCAAAAGGATTTAAGGATTGATAATCGGGGCGGTTAATTCTTTTGCTGTAAGACACCGCAAACATATTTTTATCATTTATTTTATAGCTTAAAAATGCTGTGGAAAAAATATTGATATAGTTAGTATCGGGGTTATTAATTTTTGTATTTCTTAAATCAACCGACGTGCCTTTTACTACTGAATTTTCTACCCGAACACCAATTTGGTACTCCAATTTTTTTATTTGCCTGCCAAAATTTGCATACGCAGCATAAATATTTTCTTTGTAATTAAATTGGTTACTTCTTCCGGTATCGGCTTTCATTACTGATCCATTTAAAGAAGCAGCTAATAAATTATTATTCGTGGTTACATTACTTAATTTAAATCCGGTTTCAATTTTAGCATTTATTATTTTTAGTTGCTTTATATAATCTGCTTTTACAGCATAGATATTTATTTTGGTGGCCACATCCAAATCGTTAGCAGTAAAATTGTATTTTGTATTAGACTGATCTAAATAATCAGTAGTAAGATTAGTAATATTTGTATTTTTAAAATAAGTATAATCGGCATCTATGTTTAACTCATTACCCAAAGTATCTTCGTACTTATAATTTAAGTTGGTATTGTAGCGGCGGTTTTTATACAAATTATCATTGGTAGTTAGTAAGGAAGAATCAATATTACCATTGCTGCTGATATTGGTAATGCCCGGTGTATTAAAAGGATTACGGTTGCCGCCACTGGTAAATAAAAAACCGAAAGTGTTTTTCTTGTTTTTATAAAAATCAAGACCCCACCTTGTGTTGTTGCTTAAATTTCTATCTATATCTGTAGTAATATTGTTGAAGTTTTTAATAACGTTGCCCACCTGTACATTTCTGCTGATAACACCATCGGTATGTTGCAAATTATTATTTATACTTACGTTGGCAAAGGCATTAATTTTTCCCTGGCGGTGATTAATATTAAAGGCCCCGTTGCTGCGGTAATGTACCTGCTGCTGATAGCCTGCTGTAATATTGCCATTAGTACCTTTTATTTTATTTTTTTTAAGCCTGATGTTAATGATACCGGCATTGCCCTGTGCATCAAACCTGGAAGAAGGATTGGTGATAAGTTCAATTTTTTCTATAGTGCTGCCGGGCATGCTGCGTAAAAAATTTGCCAGCTCTTTGCTGCTCATTTGTGTGGGGCGGCCATCTATCAGCACATTTACGCCTGCCTTGCCACTCATATTTATTACATCTTCGCCAGTAATATTTATGCCGGGTGCTTTTTGTAAAATTTCAAAAGCATTGCTGCCGATTGCTGTAATATCCGCCTGTACATTTATTACCGTTTTATCTATCTGCTGCTCAATAAATGGCTTTTTTGAACTAACGATTACCTCGTTTAATTTTTTTGTTTGATTAAACGAACTGGTATCTTTTTGTGGCAAACTATCTTTTTGCTGGGCAAAAGCCGTTAAAGAAAAAAGGCTGATGAAAAGGGAAAGCAACTGTTTCATAAAAAAATTTTGGTTTGATAACACAAAGATGGTTCGGTGTAAGGCGGCAGTCGCTGCAAAAGATGATTTGAGCCCAGTTAAAAAGGTATCATAGAAAAAGAACCGCCTCAAATTATGATGAGGCGGTATCAAATTAAGTAAGCTGTTGATGAATAGCGATAACTTTAAAAAATATCATTCATTTTTTTTCAACCATTCTTTCGGACTTGCTCCCGTAGTTTTTTTAAAAGCCCGGTTAAAAGTGGCTTTGCTGTTAAACCCACAATCGTATGCAATACCTAAAAGTGTTTGTTTTTTTTGCTCACCGGCCTGCAATTTTTCTTTAACCGCAGTTATCCGGTAATTATTTATAAAGTCGTTAAAGTTTAATTGAAAGCCCTGGTTAATTATTTTGGACAATAAAGAAGGGTTTGTTTTAAGTTGTTTGGCAACCTGAGTTAATGAAAGCTCCGGGTCTTCGTAAATTTTTTCGCTTTCCATTAAAACGGAAATTTTAGATTTCCATTCATCCAATAAATCTATATCCGGTTTTTTTTCGGTTTCACCATTTTCAATTTCTATAATTTCTGCATCTTCAATAAAAGTAGCAGTATTATTTTTAGGGTATAAATTTTGTAACAGTAAAGAAGGTTTATAAGTTATCAGGTTAAGCTTAAACGGCACTTTTGTTTCGATAGAATTAGAATAACCGGTGATGGCGATATAATAAAACACAATTGCAAAAGAGAAGAAGAACCACCAGGTGCCGATGTAATTATTTAGTTGAGGAAAAATAAACTCCAGTAAATAAAAGGCTACCTGCAAAAGTTGCATAGTTAAAAATGCCAGCAGAAAATTTTTTATCCATTTAAATAATACCACATCTGCATAACTGATTACCTGCACCATTAATTTTTTGTACAATTGATAATACCTGAGCGAAATAACAAAGTAAATGATCATAGAAATAAGGCCGGATCGCTGGTACCAGTCATCAAAATCTCTGTCCGAATTATCGGCTAAAAAATAATAATGCTTTAAAATAATCTTATCTGTTATTACCATTACAATACTGTATAACAGATATAATATACCCGGCAATAAATGCAGCCATTCTTTTTTACCAAATTTAAAAGAAGGATTAAGAAGGCTTTGTACATAAAAGAAAATAACCGGCCCCATAAAATACAAATGCTGCAGAGGAGAATAAAATAAAATATCCCGGTATGGCTGGTTATCGTACCAGCCACCAAAGCCAAGCATCCACGGAGCAATGTATAAAACACAGAACAATAAAAAAAGTGCCAGCCATTTATCGGAGGCACTTTCGTTTTTTATCCCTTTTTTAAAAAGCAATAGAGCATACACAATACCATGTACAAAAAATATGAGCAGCATCGAACTATAAAAACCAAACTCAAAACGCATGCAGGTAAATTAGGATGAATAATTTAAAATAAAGCCAATATATAAAAATCAAGCATAGATAATTTCTTCAACTGCTTTTACTGTTTTTTTTGCAGGTACAATAGTATTAATATTAATGTGGAGGTTACTTAGTAATTTTTCTTCCAGCAAGTTTGCAAACGTTTCAAAATAAATTATCGCATCTTCTTTTTTATTACGTTTTAGCCAGCGAAAACCTCCGGGTAAATTTTGCAATACTTCCCTGTCAGTAAGATATTCTATGTGGTGAATGTCGGTGGGTGTTAGCCCTAATGCTTCCAACTTTGTAATAACTAATGTGAGTGGCGCATTGGTAACAGGACAAAATTGCTGTGCCAACTCGGTCCACTCGCCATTGGCAGTGTGTGCATACTTCCGTATTTCACTTTCGCTTAAATGCGTAACCACCTGCAGCAGGTTACCGCAATTACAGGCTCCATGATGCCCCCAGGAATAATTAGCCCCATTACGCAAACGGTGGGCAGTTTCTCTTAATGCATTCACTAATTCTATTGTAGCATTTGCCATAAGATGATTTTTATTTTATAACAACCTTACATTTATTTTGTTCGAAAAAATACTATACCAATTAGACATTGAATCTATCCGATTAAAAAATGTCAGGTTGGGCCTGTCAAAACCTGTGCTATAGTCAAGCCGCCTTCGACAGGCTCAGGCTGACAGTATTCTTTCAATGTATAATTGGTATTACAAACAGTAGTTTATTATTTATAAAATAAAAATACTGCAATATGTATTGCAGAAAGTATCCCGTTAAAGGCAGATTTAAAAAATTAACTGCAACACTGCATTATTTTTTGCTGTAATAATTTTTTTTCGCTGGCAGCATGTGTTAATGCAATTGCCTCCAAAAAGTAATGCCGGGCTTTATCAAATTGCCGAATCCATCGCATTACTCCGTCCGGTTCGTGGGTGACGGCATTGTAAAGGAGACGGGCGTCGGATTCCATCCGATCGTCATACCGGCTCGTCTCCTTCCAGTCCTTGGCGTCGCTCCAGTTCAAATCGAGCGCCGGG
>NZ_JANMUN010000063.1:0-21593 GCF_031391665.1 Ferruginibacter sp. | reverse complement strand
TCAGGATCAGTCACTCCCTGAGCGAGGCGGTGATCCTGACAGGTGATTTTATCCATCGCGCCCCGAGGGTCGCCTACAATTCATTTTTCTCCGCTTTCGCCACATCGTCAATCGACGAGTTTGAGGCAGGTGTGGATTATCGGTTCGATCCTGTGTGGAGGACAGGGCTTTGCCAATTATTTAAAAAAATCTTTTAGTGGAGCAATAAGTGTGGCTATTGCACATGACTGCAGGAATAACGGCCGCTTTTTTGCTGAAACAACTGCAAATATTTTTGCTGCCAATGGTATAAAAGTGTATTTGTTTGAAGCCTTGCGCCCTACACCGGAATTAAGTTTTGCTATAAGGAAATTGGGCTGCCAGGCTGGTGTGGTACTTACGGCATCGCACAACCCAAAAGAATATAATGGGTATAAAGCGTATTGGGATGATGGCGCACAGTTAGTGCCGCCGCATGATAAAAATGTAATTACCGAAGTAGAAAAAATATTAAGTGTAGATGAAGTAAAATGGACTGGTGGCGAAGCAAATATTTTTGCATTGGGAAAAGATTTGGATAATGCTTACCTGGATATGGTGAAAACATTGTCGGTTTACCCTGATGTATGTGCTGCACAACACGATTTAAAAATTGTTTACACGCCAATACATGGCACGGGTATAACATTGGTGCCGGAGGTATTGCAGCGTTTTGGTTTTACCAATGTACATATTGTTACAGAGCAAGCCACTCCTGATGGTAATTTTCCTACAGTGGTGTATCCTAACCCCGAGGAAAAAGAAACCATGGGCATTGGGTTAAAAAAAGCAAAAGAATTGGATGCTGATATTTTATTAGGTACCGACCCTGACAGTGATCGTGTAGCCATTGGCGTAAAAAATAATAAAGGCGAATGGGTACTGATGAACGGTAATCAAACCGCAGTGCTGGCCTTTAATTATATGATTGAAGCAAGAAAAGCAAAAGGCATTGCACAGCCCAATGATATGGTGGTGAAAACTATTGTAACCACCGATATGATTGATGGTATTGCCAAAGTAAACAATATAAGCTGCTACAATGTACTTACCGGTTTTAAATGGATTGCTGCAATGATAAAAGAAAAAGAAGGTAAAGAAAATTATGTAATTGGCGGCGAAGAAAGTTTTGGGTTAATGATTGGAGACCAGGTGAGGGATAAAGATGCGATAAGTGCAGTGGCATTGCTTTGCGAAATGGCGGCTTACGAAAAAAATAAAGGTCGCAGTTTGTATGATAAGATGATTGACATGTACCTGCAGTATGGTTTGTACAAAGAAGATTTGGTAAGCATTACCAAAAAAGGCATGAATGGCGCAGCAGAAATTGCGGCGATGATGAAAGGCTACAGGGACAACCCTCCAACAATTTTAGATGGCGTTGCAGTAAATGAATTGTTAGATTACGAAATGCAAACCGGAAAAAATTTAACTACAGGTAAAAGCTGGGCAATTGATCTGCCAAAAAGTAATGTATTGCAATTTGTATTGGCAGATGGCAGCAAAATTTCTGCAAGGCCAAGTGGTACAGAGCCTAAAATAAAATTTTATTTTAGTGTGAAGGGAGAACTGAAAAGCATTGCTGAATTTGAAGCTGCAGAAAAAGCACTGGATGATAAAATTGCAAGAATTGTGAAGGAAATGGAGTTGAAATAAAAATATACAGGTGTCATGACGGTTTTAAACCGTCTGACACCTTAAATCAAACTGCTCATGAAAAAAATCTACACCCTCTTACTTATTTTATTGCCGGCGTTTGTTTTTTCTCAAACAGATCTTCGTGCCAAAACACTTACACTTCGCCGCTTTTTAGAGCAGCAACATTACAAGCCGGTACAATGGAACGATACTTCATCTGCCATGCTGTATAATAAATGGATGAAGCAACTGGATGATGAAAAATTTTTTTTTACGCAAAAAGAAATTACGGCTTTAGAAGTTTTTAAAAATAAATTAGACGAAGAATTGCTGGGTAAAGAATGGAATTTTTTCAATCAATCCGTTGCAGCATATAAATTACGTTTGCAAAAAACCGACAGTATTATAAAACTGCTTACAGCAAAACCTTTTGATTTTACCAAGCCCGATAATATAGTCTGGCCTTTTACCACTTATGCCGCAAACGAACAGGAAGCAGCGCAACGTTGGTTAAAATATTTAAAGTGGAGAACACTGAATCAAATTGCAGAAAAAATTTCGGACTCTACTGGTACTGATACAAAACTCCCTGTAAATTTTGCAAAATTAGAAATTGAAGCAAGAGAAAAGATACGCAGGAGAGAAGTAGCGTATCTCAATAATCTATTATCTGCACCGGCTGCATTCCTCAGTAATTTGCAGGATCAATATTTAGATAATATTGCCTGGTGTTACGATCCGCATACCAATTACATGAGTTTAAAAGTAAAAAAAGAATTTGATACAGAGTTAAGCGGAACCGAGTTTAGTGCCGGAATAGATTTACAGGAAGATGAAAAGGGAGATAAAACGATTACTTATTTACAACCTGGCGGCAGTGCCTGGCGCAGCGGGCAATTGCACAAAGGAGATGTAATTACAAATGTAAAAACAGACGGGAAGGAAAAAAATGTTGCCGATATTAGTGAAGAAGAATTAAGCAGTTATTTAAATGGCAACAGCGAAAGCGATGTGGAAATAACGGTTCGTACGCAGGCAGGCGAAACAAAAACTGCTACGCTGCACAAAGAAAAAGTGACCGATGATGAAGGCATTGTAAAAAGTTATGTGCTGCATGGCAAACAAAATATTGGTTACATTAATCTGCCCGGCTTTTACAGCAGGGATGATGAAACTGCAAAAGAAGATGATATAAAAGATGATGGTTGCGCCAACGATGTAAGCAAAGAAATTGTAAAACTAAAAAAAGATACCATTGCTGGATTAATATTAGACCTGCGTTTTAACGGCGGCGGCAGTATGTGGGAAGCGATGCAGCTTGCAGGGATTTTTATTGATATTGGCCCGGTGGCTTCGGTTAAAGATAAAACGGGTAAAATTAATTTTTTAAAAGATCCCAACAGGGGAACAATTTATGATGGGCCGCTGGTAGTTTTAATAAATGGCGCCAGTGCAAGTGCCAGCGAATTTGTAAGTGCAGTATTGCAGGATTATAACAGGGCATTAATTGTTGGCGGCACCACTTATGGTAAAGGAACGGCACAACAGGTGTTGCCTTTAGATACCAATAAAATAAACCCTCTTAAAAAATATGATGACTTTGTAAAAGTTACGATGAATAAATTTTACCGTGTTAACGGCAGCACTGCTCAATGGAAAGGCGTAGTGCCGGATATTAAACTCCCCGATTTATATGCAGGCGATGAGTACAAAGAAAAAAGTAATGTAAGCGCATTGCAACCGGATATGAGCAGGGCAGGAACGTTTGAATTGTTACCGGTTTTGCCTGTAGCAACTTTAGCAGCTAAAAGCAAACAGCGTGTTGATGCTGATAATTATTTTAAAAAAATTACTTCGTTTACCAGTTGGATGGAAAAGAATAAAAAAGAAAGAAACATTAATTTACAGTGGGCTGGGTATGCAGCGCAATACAGCGATGCAATGAAAATGTTTAAGCAATTTAAAGAAGATGAAAAAGATAAAAGCAGTATAAGCGTTACTAATAACGGTTTCGACTGGCAGCGTATTATGCAATCTACTGAGCGGAGTAAAGAAATAAACAACACTTATTTAAAGCAGCTTAAAAACGATGCTACGCTGCAAGAAACTTACAGGATTTTAATGGACTGGAATGGGAAGTAGTTGATTGGTTGATTGGAAAGTGTAAAATTAATCAATCGGAATTATTTAGAAATGGGATATTTTTTTGATAGCAGCTTTAGTTTTTCATGGCATCATCGTTGTGTCACTCACTTGTACGGAATACCTTTATTGAGCTTTAATCACAATTATTACAAAATAATAAATACCTCAAATAACTTTTAGGTATTTAAAAAATATCCTATCAATTATTATCTTCTTTACATAAATATATTTTATCTTCATCTAAACCAAAATTACCCAGTATGAAATATTTATTTACCCTTTTGTTTTTATTGTCATTTTCAGCTCTCACCCATGCACAGGATTTTGAAAACCCCGGCGATTACATGGGTTTCATCAGCAAGCAGCAGGAAAATGTTTCCAAAAAATTTATGAGTTATACCAGCGCTTCTGCTCATGGCAAAAAAGAAAAAAAGGTAGAAGCATTGCGTAATAAATTATTAGATGAAGTGCAGGAATCCCGGATGAACATTTCGGGTATGCCCGGTTATAAAACTGATAAAAGTTACCGTGACAGTGCAGTAAGTTTTATGAAGCTGTATTACAATGTGCTTAATGAAGATTACAGTAAAATAATAAACATGGAAGAAATTGCAGAGCAAAGTTACGATGCCATGGAAGCGTATTTAATGATGGAAGAAAAAGTAAGTGAAAAATTAAACGAAGGCAACGAAAGGATGAAAGCAGCACAAACTGCCTTTGCTTCAAAAAATAATGTAAAACTGATCAACAGCCAGAGTGAGCTTGGCGATATGATGCAGCAGGTACATGATATGAATTTGTATCATCACCAGATATACCTTATCTTTTTTAAACCCTATAAGCAGGAAGCTTATTTACTGGAAGCCATCGAAAAAAATAATATTACCGGTATAGAACAAAATAAAAATTCGTTATTAAAATATGCACAGGATGGGTTAACAAAATTAAACAGTATAAAACCTTTTAAAGGGGATAACAGTATAGCCGCCGCCTGTAAAACCATGCTTAATTTTTATGTAAAAGAAGTAAATGATAAAATGGGTACCGTAAGCGATTTCTTTTTAACCAAAGAGCGTTTTGCAACTATTAAAAAAGAATTTGAAAAAAAGAGCAACCCAACTAAAGAAGAAGTAGATGCTTACAACAAAGGTGTAAACGATATTAACAAAGCCAGCAATGCTTATAATCAAAATAACCAAACGCTTAACCAGCAAAGAACAGAAGCTTTAAATAACTGGAACAGTGCTATAAAAAGTTTTTTTGATAATCATACACCGCATTATAAATAAAAGAAAATAAATAAACATTGATGTCAGGATTTACTCCTGACATTTTTTTATCTTGCGTTCCAGGTGTCCGACGGTTTTAAACCGTCTTGACATTAAAACTGCTTAAATTATTTTACACTAAAAGCCCCTTCAGGGGTTTGGGGCATGAGAAAATACGAAGACACTTACCGCCATAAAGGCCTGCGAAAAAAATTAATTGATATACTCAGGGATAAAGGCATTACTGATAACAATGTGCTGGATGCAATTAATAATATTCCCCGCCATTTTTTTTTAGACAGTGCTTTTGATGAAATTGCTTACGAAGACAGGGCTTTCCCCATCAGCGACGGGCAAACTATTTCGCAACCTTACACCGTAGCTTATCAAACGCAATTACTGCAGTTAAAACCAGGCGATAAAATTTTAGAAATAGGTACAGGAAGTATTTACCAGGCATCGGTATTGGCCGAAATGGGTACCAAGGTTTTTACTATCGAAAGACAAAAAAATCTTTTTGAAAAAACCAAGCAGTTTATTTTTAAAACTAAATACCCTAATCTTAAATTTTTTTATGGCGATGGTTTTGAAGGCTTACCCACTTATGCACCTTTTGATAAAGTAATAATAACTGCTGCTGCACCATTTGTGCCGCCTAAATTAATTGAGCAGTTAAAAACCGGTGGCAAAATGATAGTACCTGTAGATGAAGGCTCGTTGCAGCGGATGCTTCGCTTAACAAAAAATGCTGATGGCAGTTATGAAGAAGAAGTATTTCAAAATTTTTCTTTTGTGCCGATGCTGAGCGGAAGGAATGGATAAAACAATTATTTTAAACTTAATTGTGCATAATTGGGATGCTCTGGATTAACAATTAGTTCCTGTCTTCTTGGGTGTATCAAAACATCCATCTCCTCCATTGGGATGGCACCTAATAAGGGCTCATTATCACCTTGCAAAACCATAGCACTGCATATTGCGGTACGGTTTTTAAATTTTACATGAATAGGCCCAACAACATCATATTCTTGTACGCTGCCGTCAGCCATAATGGCTTTTCTTTTTTCTATAAACTAAAGCCAGCCTCGGTCCAAAACAATATATTTGCTTATGCGTTTCTTTGCCAAAATTGTTTTTATTTGTAACCTTTGTTTTGTCGCATCTGTAATTTTACGTTTTGTCGAAAAAAAATATGCAGCAAAAGGCATTACAGATCACGCCATACCATTACCATTTTTAGAAGGAACCATTGCGGTGCTGGGAGAACTGGCTATGATCATCAATATTTTTTTTTGCGTCATTGCACTAATTTTAATACTGATGAAAAAAATTAAACAAATCCCTTTGTGGATTGTTATTTTTAATTTTATTATTTTACTGGCACAGGTATATTGGTTTTTTATAGACAACAGCAAATGATACATAGCATACTTAAAGATAAAAGCACAAAACTCTTTATTATACTGGGTGGTATTTTCATTGCCAGTGCTTTAATTGCAGAGGTAATTGGTGTAAAAATATTTTCGCTGGAAGATACGCTGGGTATTAAACGGGCCAACATAAATTTGTTTGGCAGCCCGTTTAGTTTTCATCTTACTGCGGGTGTATTATTATGGCCTGTAGTTTTTATAATGACGGACATTATTAATGAATATTATGGCAGGCGGGGTGTAAAGTTTTTATCCTACCTCACCATTGGTTTAATAAGTTATGCGTTTTTAATTTTTACCGGGGCTATTAATTTAGCACCATCCGAATATTTTTCTGTTGGTAATGGAATTGATAAACCTGACAATGCATTTCGTGGCATTTTTGGTCAGGGCATGTGGATTATTATTGGTTCAATGGTGGCATTTTTAATTGGCCAGGTATTGGATGTATTGGTTTTTCACCGCATTAAAAAACTAACCGGCGAAAAAAGTATTTGGCTAAGGGCAACAGGCTCTACATTAGTCTCTCAACTGGTAGATAGTTTTGTAGTGTTGTTTATTGCATTTTATATTGGCAAACGCATTCAGACAAACCAGGGCGAGCCGTGGAGTTTACACCAGGTTTTGGTAACTGGCACCGGCAATTATATTTACAAATTTGTAGTGGCAATAGTTTTAACTCCGGTAATCTATCTTATACATGGCTGGATAGAAAAATACCTCGGTAAAAAACTTGCAAACGAAATGAAAGATGCTGCGATGAATGCTCCATCACAAATTTAAAATTCATAAATTGTGTAAGGTTTCAAACTTTTATGTTACCTGAATAGGTTTATCATTTACCTTTTGCAAAATTTTTATTGATCCACACCACTGCTTTTTTTACATAATATTCTTCATCATTTTCCAGCGGCTTAATTAATTTTTTTATTTCGGCATGCAGTGTTTTATCCCTGGTGTACCATTCTACCAGCACAAGGCTAAGCCTGCGTTCCCAAAAGTTTGCAGAGCGGTTATGTTTTTTTGCCAGTGCAAAAATTTCTTTTTGATGTGTTTTTAAAATCGTTTGCAAACTCTGCATTCCAACTGTATCGCAAACAGCCCAGTTATTAATGCCAGGTGCAAAATATTTTATTAGCTGTAAAGACTTATCCGCATCTTTTTTAGCGATCTTCTGCAAAATTTTTGCGGCTAAAAGTTTTTCTTCATAAGCGCCTGCATCCCACAAATCTTTTATTAAATTAAAACCTCCTGCCTTAAATTGTTTTGACAATTCATTAAGTACTGGATTGCTAACGCCATAAATTTTGGTTATGCCCGGCACAAATTTTTTTTGTGAAACCAAAACTTCAGGTGTGCTTTTTTCTTCAAGTATTTTTTGTATTGTTTTTAAATCTGTGGCCATACAATGACTATTTTTTAATAATGTCTTACATAAATTTAAACGCTAAAAATTAGGTAGAAGCTGTCTTTTTTTACGGGGTAGCAGAATCATCAGAAAACTGGTTCTGGTTTTCAATCTCCTAATTAATTTATTTATCACTCAAAAGTATTGCTGATACAATATTATTTCAGGTATAAGGCTTTGATGTACAATCTGCAATACCAGCTGGTTTAAAAGGCTTTTTTTGTTAAATTTTTTAACTTATCTTCATACTTAATTGTACCAACCATAACTACGCATGAAGCACTTCTACCAGTATAACTGCTTAGCAGCAGGTAAAAATATTTTCCGTTCCATAACAGTCTGTTTTATTATTTGTTTACAAAATTTATCTGTAACGGCACAATGCCCTCCAAATATTGATTTTGAAATGGGGGATTTTACAGGGTGGCAATGTTATGTAGGTTCATTCAATGGAGGAACAGTCATTCCTTTATCTTCTCTTACACCATCTCCACCAACAGCAACACGGCATGAAATGTTAGCTGCGGTTCCGGGAAATGGCCGTGATTTTTATGGGAATTTTCCTCAAAATTGCCCCAACGGGAGTGGCTATTCAATTAAATTAGGAAACAATCAAACGGGCAGGGGTGCAGAAGCCGTTTCTTATACTTTTACAATACCGGCTACTCAAAGCAGGTTTAGTTTAATTTACAGTTATGCAATGGTGCTTAATGATGGAGGATCGGGCCACGATAACAGCAGCCAGCCAAGGATGCAGGTAACTATTGATAATATTACAGATGGTACACCTTTGCCATGTCCACTGGATCCGTTTGTAGTGGGCAGCAGCTTACAGGGTTTTTTAACTTCAGGAACCCCTGGCCCGGGCAACTCACCAGTCTTATATAGAAATTGGGTTTCTTCGTCCATTAACCTAGATAATTTAGCTGGAAAGACAATCAGGATTGCTTTTATTACTGCCGATTGTTCACTCGGCGGGCATTTTGGTTATGCCTATGTTGATGTTAATCCGCAATGCAGCAGCTCATTCGTTGGTGCCACATTTTGCCCCGATGATACTGCGGTAATTATAAGTGCACCTCCGGGTTACGAAACCTACACCTGGTACGATGGGTTAATGGCAGGTGTAATTGGCACGGGCCAAACATTAACGCTTAATCCACCACCTTTAGCCGGCGATTCAGTAAATGTTGTACTAACTCCCTTTACAGGTTATGGTTGTGCAACTACCTTAACTGCAATTTTATGGGATACTTTAACCATTAATGCCAACGCCGGACCCGATAGAGAAACCTGTGATAATAATCCGGTTCAGTTAGGCGGGCCGCCAATACCCGGACTGGTTTACAGATGGACACCTGCAACGGGACTAAGCGATCCTAATATTTCTAACCCCATGGCAACTCCATTGGTAAGCACTCCTTATACACTAACGGTAACCAATAGTGGCGGAGGCTGCGCCACACAGGATTTTGTAAATGTTGATGTAGATATTTTAAGTGATTCGATTGAATTAATAGGTGTAGCCAGTTACTGTACCGGCAGCGGCCAGTCGGCAGCGTTAAAAGTATTACCGCATGATAATATACAGTGGTACAGAAATAATGTGGTAATACCCGGCGCTACAAAAATGCTTTTAAATATTACACAAACAGGTGCGTATCATGCTGTGGTATCCAGTTCAGCAGGCTGCAACCGCACTACGGTTGTAAAACAGATTGATATTTGGGAAACACCGGTTGCAAATTTTACACCCAATGCAATAATGCAATGTTTTGCAGGCAATCAATTTATATTTACCAACAACAGCACATTAACCACAGGCTTTTTACAATATGCCTGGGATTTAGGCGATGGCACTACCACCAATACAACTAATGTTACACACAGTTATGGTAAAGAAGGAACTTATAAAGTAAAACTTTTAGCAACGGCACCCGGTGGATGTGCAGACAGTACCAGTTTTGATGTAGTGGTAAATGCAAGCCCCACAGCTGCTTTTGCAGTAGATGTGCCCGAGCAGTGTTTTAAAAATAACTGGTTTGTGTTTACTAATAAAAGTACCGTGTCATCAGGCATATTAACTTATACCTGGGATTTTGGAGATGGCAATTTTGATAACTCCAACGATATTGCCCACCATTTTGCCACGCCAGATACATTTACTGTAAAACTTACTGCGAGAGAAACAAATGGCGGATGCAGTTACGATAGTTCTTTTACAGTAATAGCACATCAAAGTCCGGTAACCAATTTTATAATTGATAACGACACACAGTGTTTTCCCGGCCACCAGTTTGTATTAACAAATGGTACAACCATTTTATCTGATACATTGCTCTACACCTGGAGCATGGGGGATGGCATAACTAAAACTGCGAAAGATTTTACTTACAGTTATGCAAAAGATGGCCGGTACATCATTCAGTTAATTGCTAATACAACTTTTGGGTGCAAAGACAGTGCTACCCGTAATGTAACGGTGCACCCTACACCAACAGCCAATTTTTCGGTACAGCCGGTTTGCGAAAATTTACGTGTGCCGGTAATAAACAGAACGTTTAACAACACCGCATCCACCATAAATTATTTGTGGGATTTTGGTAATGGGTATTTAGATAATGCGATGACCCCTAATTACAGTTACCCTGTTGGTGGAAAATATACGGTAAGATTAACAGTAAGCACTGTGCAATGCCCAATATCATTCAATACAAAATCAATTGATGTTGACATTGAAAATGTAAGGCCCGGTATAGTTTATGCTGATAGAGATGCGGCATTTAATTATCCCGAACAATTGCAGGCAAGACAGTTTGGTAGCAGTGTTACATGGACGCCGGCAACAAATTTAAATAACCGCTTTAGCTTTACACCAATTTTTAATGGCATTACACCACAGCTTTATACCATACAAATTAAAACAGCCAATGGATGTTTAACGGTGGATACGCAATTGGTAAAAACGCATAAGAAGATTGATATTTATGTGCCTACAGGATTTACACCCAATGGTAATGGTGTTAACGACAGGTTGAGGCCGGTGTTAGTTGGTTTTAGCAAAGTAAATTACTTTAGAATTTATAACCGCTGGGGTAAATTGTTATTTAGTATGAATAGCGACCAGCCGGGTTGGGATGGGAAAGTAAATAATAAACCAGCAGAAATGCAAACGGTGGTATGGATGATTGAGGCAGTAGATGTAGATGGCAAAGTGCATAACCGGCAGGGAACAACAGTGGTAATACGGTAATAATTGTAGAAATTGATTTGACAATTGCAGAGAAGATGACGAAAAGAAAAAAAATATTTTTTAGAGTTAAGAAGTTAAGCTTTTGCTTTAATTTATATTTTTTAATAGCTTTATTTTTAGTGACTGCAATGTCAAAAAATTCAGTTGCACAATGCCCGGATAATATAGATTTTGAACAGGGAAATTTTAATTTATGGAATTGTTCGGCAGGTTCAGTTGAACTTAATACGGGTGTGGTTTCATTAAATCCTTCTTCTCCCATTGCTAACAGGCACACCATTTTATCTGCATTATCCGGAAATACTGTTGACTATTGGGGTGGATTTCCTCAGAACTGCCCTAATGGAAGTGGAAATTCTATTAGGTTGGGCAATGGTTTAGGTGGACGGGGGGCCGAAAGGGTTTCTTATACATTTACCATTCCTGCTACGCAAAATACTTTTAGTTTAATTTATAACTACGCAATTGTTTTACAGGATTTTGGGCATACGGCTGCCCAGCAACCAAGGTTAACTATTGAAGTATTAAATTTAACGGATAACATACCAGATCCATGTTCTTCTTTTGATTTTGTGGTAGATGCAAATTTGCCTGGTTTTTTCGACTCACCTGAGAGTCCACCAACGCTTCCGGTAAGATGCAAAAATTGGTCTGCAGCATCAATTCACTTAGATGGTAAAGCGGGTAAAACAATTCAAATATCATTTACAACTTCGGATTGTTCGCAGGGGGCACATTTTGGTTATGCATACATTGATATTAATGCACAATGCGGCAGTTCATTTGTTGGAGCAACATTTTGCCCCAATGATACTTTAGTAAGCATAACAGCTCCATTCGGTTATCAAAGTTATAAATGGTTTAATAACAGCAACCAGGTGCTGGGAACAATGCAAACACTTACTTTAAATCCACCACCTCCATCAGGTACCACTGTTTCGGTTGAATTAACACCCTATGATGGCTATGGATGTGTAAGTACCCTCGTTGCAAGTTTGTGGGATACCCTAACTGTAAAAGCAAATGCAGGACCGGATAATTGTGATATCTTTCCTGTTCAAATAGGCGAACCTCCACAGCCCGGCCTGATTTATAAGTGGACGCCTGCTGCCGGTTTAAGCAACCCTGATATCTCTAATCCAATTGCTTCTCCTTTGGTAAATACAGTTTACAGACTAACCGTATCAAGTAACGGCGGCGGGTGTGTTGCAACTGATGATGTAAATGTCAGTACAAATATAATAAGCGATTCTATTGAGCTTATTGGTACGGCATCAATTTGTAAAGGCAGCGGGCAATTTGCAACGTTAAAGGTATTACCTGCAGACAGGATTCAATGGTATAAAGATAATATTGCCATTGCAGGGGCCAATCAAACAATATTCGATGTTAACCAAACAGGTGCATATTATGCAGTATTATTTAATCTTAGCGGCTGTTCACTTACCACCGTTGTTAAACAAATAAATATCTACGATTCCCCTGCGGCAGATTTTACTCTTAATCTGGTCAGTCAATGTTTTCAGGGCAATCAATTTATCTTTACTAATAGCAGCACAACAACTTCCGGTGCCCTGCAATATTTTTGGAATTTAGGAGATGGTACTAAACTCACAACAACAGATGTTACGTATAACTATGCAGCAGCTGGTAATTATACAGTAAAATTATTGGTAGATGGTTTAGGCGGATGTAAAGACAGTGTTAGCAGAGATATTGAAATTATTCGAACACCGAATGCTGATTTTGCTGTGCAAACCATTTGCGAAAATTTACCTGTTCCTTTGATCAATACTACTTTTAATAATACCGCATCTACTATAAATTATTTTTGGGATTTTGGTAATGGTCATGTTGACAATGTTAAAACTCCCGTGTACAGTTACCCCTTACCGGGAACTTATACCATTAAATTAACGGTTAGCACGGCACAATGCCCGGTAGCTTTTAATACAAAAGCAATTGATGTTATTATTGAAGATCAGTTGCCGGGGATAGTTTATCCTGATAAAGATGCTGCATTTAATTTTCCTGAGCCATTACAGGCAAGAGCTTTTGGTAAGAGTGTTACATGGACACCTGCAATAAGTTTAAACAACCGATTTAGTTTTACACCCAAGTTTAAAGGCATTACGCCTCAATTATATACAATTGAAATTAAAACTGCCGCAGGTTGTGTAACGGTAGATACGCAATTGGTAAAAACGCATAAAAAAATCGAGATCTATGTGCCTGCTGCATTTACACCTGATAACAACGGTTTAAACGACAGGTTGCGCCCTGTTTTAATTGGTTTTAGTAAGGTGAATTATTTTAGAATTTTTAATCGCTGGGGGCAGTTATTGTTTACAATGAATAGCGACGAGCCCGGTTGGGATGGAAAAATAAAAAATGTGCCGGCAGATATTCAAACGGTAGTATGGATGCTTGAAGCTGTAGATGTGGATGGCAAAATACACAACCGCCAGGGTACAACAGTATTGTACAGGTAAAATAATTAAAAAATATTCCGGCTGCGTTTCTAAGCAAACGCAGTTTTTTATTTAAACTTTTCTGAAAAATATATCATACCCAAAGCGTATAATGGTGCCGGCAACCACAATAAGAAAAAAAATACGGATAAATTTATTCCCTTTTAAAATGGCCAGCCTTGCACCTAACAGCGAACCTGCAAAATTAAAAACCGCCATGGGGATAGCGTACTCATACAAAATATTTGCACTGCCACTAAAGTATACTATAGAACCAATATTGGTAGATACATTTAATAATTTAGAATGGGCGCTGGCCCTTAAAAAATCGAACCCTAAAGCACTTATAAAAAACAATACCATAAAACTACCTGCACCCGGGCCAATAAAGCCATCATAAAAACCAATAACTATAGCAAATAATAAGCAGTAAATAATTTTGTTGTTTTTAGTAAGAGATGTTTTTACTGATTGCCCAAAATCTTTTTTAGTGTAAGTATAAATGGCTACCAGTATAAGTACCACAAACAAAATTGGTTTCATAAAAGTATTGCTTACAACTGCTACAGTTTTTGAACCTGCATAAGCGGCCGCTAATGCAATGCTGCACATCATCAACAGTAACTTCCAGTTAATTTTTACTTTTAAACTGTATTGCACAGCTGCAATGGCTGCGCCAAAAAAAGAAGGGATTTTTGTGGTACCTAAAATGGTTGCTAATGGATATTGCGGTAAGGTTACTAAAGTTGCAGGTGTTTGTACCAATCCGCCACCACCAACAATAGCATCAATAAAACCTGCAGCAAATGCAGCTATGCAAAGAATAATTATTTCGTAGGTCATTTGGCAGGGTAATTTCTTTCGCCAAATAATAAACTGCCAATGCGTAACATATTACTGCCTTCTTCAATTGCAATTTTATAATCACTGCTCATGCCCATACTTAGGGTTAAAAGTTGAAAGTTAAAGGTTGAAGACTGAACATACTTATCGAAAAGTTTTTTTAAATTATTAAATTCACTTCTTACTAAATCCATATCCTCCGAAAAAGAAGCCATGCCCATTAAGCCGGTAATGTTTATATTTTTTAATTGGTGTACTGAGCTTGTCGATGTATCGTGTAATTGGTTTAATTCGTGTTCATCAAAACCAAATTTAGTTTCTTCTTTGGCAATATGTATTTGCAGTAAACAGTTTATAACACGGTTGTTTTTTAAACCTTGTTTATTTATTTCTTTCAATAAATTAAAACTGTCCACACCATGTATTAAATGCACAAACGGTGCAATGTATTTTACTTTATTACTTTGCAGGTGGCCAATAAAATGCCAGCGTATATCTTTAGGTAACTGTTCGTATTTTTCTGCAAGTTCCTGTACATAGTTTTCTCCAAAATCTCTTTGGCCTAAATTGTACAAGGCTCGTATATCCTCAATGGATTTAGTTTTAGAAACGGCTACCAATATTACTTTACCATTAAGTTCTTCTAAAATGGCTTTATATTTTTCTGTGTTGATACTCATCTTTATTTTTACGCTACGCTTCAAAGTTATTAAAATCGATAAAGCCAATCTAAATAAAAAATGTGCAAACGAACTGTCATTCATCTGCACATCTTCGTAACTATCTTCTCCATTTCCCTCCCCCCTTGGGGAGGATAGGAGGGGCTGGACTACTTCAATATACTCCTGCTAATCACAATCCTTTGTACTTCGCTGGTGCCTTCATATATCTGTGTAATTTTTGCATCCCTCATCATACGCTCTACATGATATTCTTTTACAAAACCATAACCACCGTGAATTTGAACGGCTTCCGTTGCCGTCCACATAGCTGTTTCACTTGCAAAAACTTTTGCCATGCTGCCGCTTAAAGTATAATCTAATTTTTCATCTTTTTCCCAGGCGGCTTTTAAACAAAGCATCCTGGCACATTCAATTTTAGTAGCCATATCGGCCAGTTTAAATTGAATGATCTGGTGGTGCATAATTTCTTTACCAAATGCTTTACGTTGTTTGCTGTAGGCTAAAGATCTTTCATAAGCGCCGCTTGCAATGCCCAATGCCTGCGATGCAATTCCAATTCTTCCGCCTGCTAAAGTTTTCATGGCGAATTTAAAACCAAAGCCATCTTCGCCAATGCGGTTTTCTTTAGGCACTTTTACATCATTAAATAAAATGCTGTGTGTATCACTTCCCCTTATGCCTAATTTATTTTCTTTGGCACCAACGGTTACGCCTGGCCAGTTTTTTTCTACAATAAATGCATTAATGCCCCGGCTGCCTTTGCTGATATCCGTTTGTGCAATTACCAAATACACCGAAGCTGTATTGCCATTGGTGATCCAGTTTTTAGTACCGTTCAGTAAATAATAGTCCCCTTTATCTTCGGCTGTAGTTTGTTGCGATGTAGCGTCGCTTCCAGCTTCGGGTTCGCTCAGTAAAAATGCACCAATATGCAATTCGCCATCTTTTTTTCCCTGCGCCAGCGGCGTTAAATATTTTTTCTTTTGTGCTTCGTTGCCATATTCCTGCAGGCCATAACAAACCAGACTGTTATTTACGCTCATGCAAACACTAACGCTGGCATCTACTTTACTAATTTCTTCCATTGCCAAAACATAGCTCACGGTATCCATACCGCTGCCGCCATATTCTGGTTTTACCATCATGCCCATAAAACCAAGGTCGGCCAATTTTTCTATTTGTTCTTTCGGAAATTTTTGCAGATCATCCCGTTCAATAACACCAGGCAGGCATTCGTTTATGGCAAAATCTTTTGCCGCCTGTTTTATCATTAACTGTTCTTCTGTAAATTGAAAATCCATATGCAGTCGTTTTAGTTTGGTGCAAAAATAAGGTCTTGAGGCTGTGATTGTAAATATTGTGGAGTAAATTTTATATGCCGTATTTTCGCTTTATATCCCGGTCGTTTTCTCTTTCTTTAATGCTTTCCCTCTTGTCGTATAATTTTTTGCCTTTACCCAGGCCGATCTCCATTTTAAAAAAACCTTTTTCGGTTAAAAATATTTTTAAGGGAATAATAGAATAGCCTTTCTCTTTTATTTTGCCTTCTAATTTTTGCAGTTCCCGTTTGTTTAGCAGCAGCTTTCTTTCCTGCATGGGCTCGTGGTTGGTATAGGTGCCAAATGAATATTCGGAAATGTGCAGGCTTTTTACAAACAGTTCGCCATTATGAAAAATGCAGTAGCTATCGTTAAAACTTGCTTTGCCTGCCCGTAAACTTTTTATTTCGGTGCCGCCAAGTACAAGCCCGGCTATATAAGTTGTTTCAAAAAAATATTCGTGATATGCCTTGCGGTTACTTATTTCCAATGCTTTTAATTTTGGCAAAGGTAAATAGTAAATTGGTTAATTGACTGCTGGATAATTATGTGCATTTAATTGTTGAAAAGGTTGGCAAACCTATGTTACAAAGCAAAACCAACACTTACGCCGCCCCAGCGGTGGTATTTGCCGGTACGGAATTCTTTTGTAAGAATGGATTGTGTATAGGAAAGGTACAGTTTTTTAAAATTCACAATAATACCTGCATCGGCCTGAAAAGTTATTCTATTAACGTCGCCGGCAGCAATGGTGTAAGGATTTTTTCTTGTAAATAATCCACCCTGCATGCTGGCATCGTAACCAATAAAATTTACCCGGTTTTGTGCGTAAAAATAATATTCCGCTTTTCTTTTTTTATAACTTACTGGTAAAAACCTTTTGTTAAACCTGCCGGCCATAAAATTAAAACCGCCACTAAGTTTATTGTTGAGTGTGCCTGCCCTTCCTTCTGCAGTTGCATTCAGTAAAAAATTATTACCGGCACTCACCAATTGTTTTTCGTAATTAATTTGATAATTAATTATGATGTCGTTTTTTGTTTGGTACTGCCAGCCATGCGGCAAAGGATTTTTTAACCAGCGGTGGATATTATCCTGAATTTGATAACCCAATGCATAAGGCCCCATTATTCCAATACTGAATGCCGTGGATATTTGCTGCTGGCGCACTTCATCTACCTGTATTAAAAATGTTTTTAAAGATATGTTGGCGTTAAAAGGCCTGTCGCCATATAAAATACTGTCGCTTAAAATACTGGTAGGGGTGTAGCCAAATAAATTAAATGTAACGCCATATTGTGGTGCACTTTTGTATGGCTTCCATAATAATTTTGCCAGAGGAAATTTTTTTATTAAAGGATGCACATAATCCAGCGTAATGCCCTGGGTATAATATTCATCTGTTTTGGTAAAGTAATCGTTATCGTAATGAAAACGAAAATAACTGTTGTGATTGATTTTTCTAAAGGTAGCACTGTTATCAATTAATTGTGCTTTTGCAATTGCAGCACTATTCACTAATAAAAAAATAATAAAAATATTTAAAAGTAATTTTTTCACAGAGAGATATACGGGAAAAGGTAGCGGGTAGATGTGAGCGGTGATTTAAATTTACAATTTTTGTGTAAACCTATTTCAGTACGAGACAGTACTTAGCTGATGTTTGCTTGTCAAGCCACACTTGAGCAAAACCCCATGTTAGCTGAAGTATTAAATTGTCAGAAGGTGATGTTAATATTATTTACTCCTTGATGCAATACCACAGTGTCACGATGCGACTTTTGTAGACCGTTTCTGTAATATCTCCATTCAATGTCAGCTTTTTTGAAAAAAGTATATGAAAACTCGTTTGTTATTGTCCGATTTGCTAGTCCAATTTGTCCTTTAAGAGATGGAATTGAATATTGTGGACTAAACTGGGCATCTAAAAAGGTTACGTTTTGAAAAACTGTATCATTACTAAATACTGGAGACAATTTTTGCATATTAATAACCAACAAAGACCTCTTGTCTAAATAAACTGTGTCGGTATTTGTATCATCTGAACCCCACAATGGACTTTTGGAGCTAACTCGAATTAAGGTGTCAACTTTAGTAAAAAAACGTGGGAACGTATACATGCCTTCTAAAAATTGCGGTGTAAACTGAGCAGAGAAGTGTCCAAGTCCATTTGTGGTAATTGAATCGTCTGTGATGTAATTTATAGCTGGAATTGATGTCGTTATTGTATCTGCAAATCTTATGTCCCATGGGTCAGAAAAAAAATGAAGTCTAAACCCTCCAGAAACTATATGAATTGTCAATCCAGGAATTGGCTGTCTGGTAGCATAGTCTACAACTATCGCATTAAGTGTTACAGAAGAATTATTCTCCGAATTTTTCTTACATGATAAAAATACAAGGCTTATTAAAAAAATAAGTTTGAACCAAGAGTTTTGCATATTGTTAAATTAAAATTTGGGTGCGAAAATATTTCAGCTAACGGGCAGGTATTTGCGAAGGCTGGGAAATAGTTATTCGTCCGCCTGGCTACCTGAAGCTAAATTTATAAATAAAAGTTGATGATTTGCACATAGCTAAATTAATAACGTCCTGCCCGATATGAAGCCAAATTGAAAACTAAAGTTGAAACACGGCTTCCGTCAGCCCAGCTTTTGCAAATACCAATGTTGTGTGAAGTTCTATTTCGGAATCTTCTGTCCATTTAAGTCAAATAAAACACACGGATATTGCATATATTCTTTGTCGCCAAATCCTTTGTAATTAAAGTTTAATACTTTATTACCATCCATTAAATAAAGTAAAACTCTATTGTCAGGAAGTAAAAACCATACTGAACTATTATTTTCTGCATTGCGTATTTCGCAGAAAATGGCTTTTTCGATATAGCTTTTGTCAAACCGAAAGTTGCAGCCACAGTCATTTTGCTGTGATGTTTTGATTGATTGATTGATGTCGAAACTTGGCTTGATATTATTTTTCTCGTAAAATTTTAAACTTTCTACCCATTTATCGTGCCTTGCCCAGCTTGTTGGGTTTTTGTTTACGCTTTCAATATTATAATCGTTAATTCCTTTGTTATTAAAATAGTAAATGTCAAGCCTGGAATTTGAATTCGCTTTTAGATAGTCTGATATAAACTTTATTGACTGAACTCTGCTAATATATTCGGCGTAGTCTTTTTTAATGCTATCTCTGGTGTAAATTGTATTGCCACTCTTTGAAGCTAAAAAGACAAGGTTTACGTTGTCATACATCAATTTGTTTTTAAGAACAATCTTCATTGTTTTTGGCTCATTCCAAATATACCTTCCTCTACCATACAGTTCTTCAAAAGAGACAACTTTGAAATCACTATTTAATTCGTCAATTTCCTTTTGATATGAGTAGGCAGACAACTTGTACAATGACTGCATATAATTGTCTATAATTTTGTTCACCAAATATTTTTGCAACTTGTCTCCTTTGAGAGGTGCTTTTAATTTTTCTTTGGTTGAAAGAATGTCTTTGAGCTTTGTTTCAATATTAAAATTATAAAGTGTGTCGCCCAATTGATTTGTCCAAGGCATTTTATAGCCCCAAACATATTTTCTTGATTTTACTTCATTAGAGATTACCCCTTTGCTATAAAACTTTATTATGAACTCATTTTTATAACTGCTGTGCATTGTATAATTTCCGCCTATTGATAGAAAGTCATTCAATTCTTCTTTGTTGATTGATAAATCTGTAAGTTTCTTAAAAATGAATTCCTTTTGTTGTTCGTTCCAATCAATTCGTTCTCTGTCTGAATACAGAGTTAGTAAATCTGCAGGATTATTTTTTATCCAATTAGTGTCAAGTTCATATTTAGCAAGAGAATTGTCTGCGTTACTTGGTTTTGTCAACTCTGCAAGTAAGTTAAGAATTTTTGATTTGGCTATTCTGTCACCATTTAGTAAATATCTGTTTCCGTCAAGAATAATTGAGTAGTTGTCTGTACGGTAAATATTGTCGCTGCCATCAAATTTGTTAACGTATGTGTTATATGTTATGGCGACACTGTCGGGCAAAGTCTGTCCGACAGCGGAAAGTGATTTTAATAATAGTATGATTGTTAGTATTCGCAAGGTCTCAAAGAATTTCACACAACTCAAATATATGCGAAAGTTATTTCCTTTCAAAATTTCAAAACCAACTAAAATTATTGCTTTCAAATTGTTTTCAATCTTAGCTATAGTAAAACGTAAATAAAGATTCGCTGCAATCCTCAAGCTTAACAATCATAAATTATTCCTTAAAACAAAACAGTTTCCTATGCCCCTTTATTTGCAACAAATAATAATTTACTGCACCCTAAAACTAAGCGGAGATATTAGCGAAGGGTTCGTGGAGACACGAACCAAGGCAGTGTTGCCCCTACCTCTCCTTTATTTACAAAAAATAATAATTTACCGCATCACAAAAACTAAGCGGAGATAATAACGAAGATATTAGCGAAAGATTCGTGAAGACACGAACCAAGGCAGTGAGTTTTTCTTTTGGTCATTGCTTCATTTTCCGAAATATTTCAACCATTGTCGGTGAGTCTATGTTGTCCATGTCTAAAAGTTTCAAAGACTTAACCATTTTAAGAGTACTTGTTTTATACTTTTGAAAATGAGGTGTTTTTAAATGTGCCTCATAAGCTTTTCGATTGGCATAAATTTCTAAAATACGAATCTGCGTTGGGTTTTCTTTTTGATACAATGGATAAATTGCGATAACGCCTGCTTCTAATTGAACTGATGCTCTTGATTCTTCTTGAAGGATAGCATTATATTCTTTGAGATAGTTTGTATCAATCTCAATTTCTGATATACGAATCATCATGTCTTTTGTTTGAGCAGAAGCGTTGTTAAATGCGAAAATAAAAAAAGCTAACAGATATTTCATGTTAATTGAATTTTGGAAATGAACTATTTTTTAAGCGTTTAAGAACAAATGGCTCTCCGGGTGCTAATACTTTGATTCGTTCAGGATTAACAACTACATCATATAGTTTTTTTGGGTCTCCATTAAATGGGGCAAAGTCTGGCGAATCTACCGAACCCCAATGACAAAGTAGAAGCAATGCGTTAGGATATGCGTTTGCAATT
>NZ_JANMUN010000028.1:0-13035 GCF_031391665.1 Ferruginibacter sp. | reverse complement strand
TTCCCTTTCTTCTTTTCTTTTTTTGTTTTTACTGCCGGATAAAAAGTTTGATTGTTAGAAATATTATTATCGCCTAATAAAATTTGCACACACTCATTTAAGATAATATATTTATTGGCCTGAAAGAGCTGCATTTTATCTTGCGGCAAACGTAAATCGTAATTGCCATTATTGGTCATCATATAATCAAACTCGGGGTTAAAGCGGTTGAACTGCACAATATCCATAGCCAGGTTTTTAGCAATAACTATAGAATTGTATTTACCTGAAACAGCCTGTGTAGCAGTAGTTTCCAGCTCTTCTGGTGTAAGCTGGGGTTTAGTATCAAACGGATTTGCACCCGGCCCATTACTATTCATTTCATAATTGCCATTTTGATTGCTGACGGTTGTAACACCGCCACTGCCTTCCATAATATAATGTGTGGCAATAAAGCGCTTAACGTAAGTTCTGGACTCGGCAGGTAAATGATATTGAAGGTTCCAGAAATTACGACTGCCACTTTTTTTAATAGCACTGTACACTCTTCCCGGTCCGCCATTGTAAGCTGCCATCACCAAAAGCCAGTCGTGAAATTGTTTGTATAAAGAAAGTAAATACCTCGATGCTGCGTGGGTGCTTTTAAAATAATCCCTTCTCTCATCGTAATAACCATTCACCACTAAACCATAATCCCTGGCAGTGTAAGGCATAAACTGCCAGGGCCCGCCGGCACCTACATGGCTTGTTGCCGCAGTACTTAAATTAGATTCTATAACGGCAATGTATTTAAGTTCTCTTGGTAAACCATACTGGTTTAAAATATTTTCAATTAAATTAAAGTAGGGCTGGCCCCAACCTTTCATTTTTGTAAGATAACTGCCATGTGCTTTCATATAATCCTGTATAAAAACCGTAGCGCTGGGGTTTACCTGCGATGAATAGGAAAGCGTTGTATTGTAACTGTATTTAGAAAATAAATTTTTAAAACCATATTTAGTAACCTGGCTAAAGTATTGCACTTTATCTTTTGCAGGTGGCGCTTTTGTTTTTATAACTTCATCAATAATTTCTTCTTCTATTTTTTCTATTTTAACCGTTGTATCTGTTAAGGGCAATTGTTGCTGCTGTAAATTATTACTCAATACATTTCCAGCCTTTGCTTTGGGCAAAAGAAAAAATGCAGTGAACAATAATAGTAAAATATTTTTCATTAATTATTAAGATGCTGATATGTTTTATAATGTTGCATCAAATGCTCCGACAATTGCAGCAAAGTTAGTTCATCTGTTTTTGCCGTCATAATCTGCAGGCCAAAAGGCATTGTATTACTATGCTTAAATAACGGAACAGATATACCCGGCAACCCTGTTAAATTGGCAAAAACCGTATAGATATCTGCTAAATACATTGCAATAGGGTCATCAGTTTTTTCACCAAATGTAAATGCGGTGCCCGGGCTGGTGGGTAATATAACAGCATCATACTCAGCAAATATGGCCTTTGTTTTATCTGCTAACAGCCTGCGTACCTGCTGTGCTTTACTAAAATAAGCATCGTAATAACCGGCACTTAATACAAAAGTGCCCAGCATTATTCTGCGTTGCACTTCTTTGCCAAAACCTTTACTGCGGGTGCGCTTATAAAAGTCTGTTAAATCTTTTACATTATCCTTATTGCGGTAGCCAAACCTAACACCATCATACCTGTTGAGGTTACTGCTGGCTTCTGCAGTGGTTAAAACATAATAGGCAGGAACCACATAATCCAGTAAATCAAAATCCATTGCTGTAACCGTATGGCCTTCTGATTTTAATTTATCAATCAGCGCCAAAATATTTTCTTTTATTTCTTTATCGAGAGATGGATGATGTAAAGCTTCTTTAAAATAAGTAATCTTATATTTTTTATTCTCTTCTATAGATAAAAGCTTTGTAAAATTTTCTGTGCCTTCGTAAGCCCCTTTAGGGGTTTGGGGCATCAAAACGGTACTGTCAAACTCATCCACTCCACTCATTACCTCCAGCAATAGCGCAGCATCATAAACGCTGTTACTAAAAATACCTATTTGGTCAAAAGAAGAAGCATAGGCAATTAACCCATACCGTGATATACGGCCATAAGTGGGTTTAATACCTACAATGCCACAAAAATCTGCCGGTTGCCTTACAGAGCCTCCGGTATCGCTGCCCAAACTCACCATGCACAAACCTGCTTGTACTGCCACAGCACTTCCTCCTGATGAACCACCGGGAACTTTTGTTTCGTCTGCAGCATTTAATACATTGCCGTAAACCGAGTTTTCATTGGTACTGCCCATTGCAAATTCATCGCAATTGCAACTGCCAATAATAATAGCATCTTCATCCAGTAATCTTTGTACTGCCGTTGCTGTATAAACGCTGGTAAATCCTTCTAAAATTTTTGATGCTGCAGTAACCCTATATCCTTTATAACAAATAACATCTTTAATGGCAATTACAACACCGTGTAATTTTTTTATAGGCTCACCATTTTCTCTTTTAGCATCCAGTTCCATTGCTTTTTGCAAAGCTTCTGTTGCAAAAACTTCGGTAAAAGCATTAAGCTGTTTTTTTTCTTCAATTTTAGTAAGATAATAGTTTACAGTATCAACACAGGTAATGTTGCTGGCGGTAAGTTTTTTATGATACTCTTGTATGCTGCTTAATGCTGTCATTAAAGTAGAAAGCTTAGGTAGTAAATATACAATCGGCTGAAGCCGTTCCGGAATTAACCAGGAATTACTTCAGCCGAATATTGATTTGATAAATTTATTACTGTTGTGGTAATTGCTGCTTGGTTTCTTTTTCCTTCATGCCTTCTTCAATTTCACTCTTCACATTATTTTTAGCGTCGTTAAACTCACGCATTCCACGACCAATGCCTCTCATTAACTCAGGTATTTTTTTTCCACCAAACATTAATAATACAACTACAATAATTAATATTAATTCTCCGCCACCGGGCATGGAGAATAAGAAAATATTATTTAAAATTGAAACTAACATAATAAAGATTTAGATGACAAAGATAAATCAATTATTTACTTATTACAGCAAATAATGTAACATTATTAACCTGCGGTTAACAGCATTAGCAAAATAAAAAATATTAACGAATGTAATTTTTGCCGCACCTGGCTTTACCATTGGCAGCCTGCTCGGTAGTAATACCACGGGCACAGGAAACTAAAAAAGAAATTGAAATAATAGCTACAAAAAATAATACAATACTTCTCATGATAGAATGGGTTTACGGTTTAAAATAATAAATCAGTAAATTGTTCGGGGTAAAAGTTCTGTCAGAGGTATTGTAATTTGCGTTTTAAATTGCAATAATTATACCAAACAGGCTAATATCCATGAAAAACGCAAAAATTAGTTAAAATTTTTGCGTTGTATATAAATTTTTTAAGCTGCTTTATTTAGCAACAGCCATTCTTTTTTCTCTGATACGGGCACTTTTTCCGCTTCTCTCACGTAAATAGTACAATTTAGCACGGCTAACTTTACCCACTTTATTCAAAACAATACTTTCAATATTGGGAGAATATATTGGGAAAAGACGTTCAACACCCACACCATCACTCATTTTACGTACTGTAAAAGATGCAGTGGCACCTACACCCTGGCGCTTAATAACATCACCTTTAAAGCTTTGGATACGCTCTTTTGTACCTTCTACAATTTTATAATTAACAGTGATGTTATCACCTGCTTTAAATTTTGGGAGCGTTGGAACTGTTGTCAACTGCTCATGAACAAATGCTACTGCGTTCATAATACTTTATTTTTTTACGGACGGCAAAGGTAGGGGGAAAAGTTGAAAGTTGATGGTTGAAGGTCGAAAGTTTTTTAATTCGAGCATATTTTATTTATCAGCCAACAAAAAACCGGCACTAAGGCTGCCGGTTTTTTATATTATTATTTGAATGTAAGGCTGTTAACTTTCAACCTTCAATTTTCAACTTTGAACTACCTCGCCACATTTACACTTCTCTTTTCCCTTATCACTGTTACTTTTATTTGACCAGGAAAGGTCATTTCTGTTTGAATTTTTTGGGCTATCTCAAAACTTAATTTTTCGCTGTCGCCATCGCTCACTTTATCAGCTTCTACAATTACCCTAAGTTCCCTGCCAGCCTGAATAGCGTAAGCTTTTTCTACTCCGGTATAACCTAAAGCCATGTTTTCTAAATCCTTAATACGCTGAATGTACTGTTGCATTATCTCACGCCTTGCACCCGGCCTTGCACCGCTGATAGCATCACAAGCCTGAATTATGGGTGAAATAACATATTGCATTTCCATTTCATCATGGTGGGCACCAATGGCATTAACAACCGCCGGGTTTTCGCCATATTTTTCGGCCAGTTTTGCTCCTAATAAAGCATGGCTTAATTCAGTTTCTTCGTCGGGTACTTTACCAATATCATGCAATAAACCGGCACGTTTTGCCAATTTAGGGTTCATGCCCAGCTCTGCAGCCATAATAGCACAAAGATTAGCGGTTTCCCTGCTGTGCATTAATAAGTTTTGGCCGTAAGATGAGCGGAAACGCATTCTGCCCACCATTCTTATCAGTTCTTTATGCAGGCCATGCACACCCAGTTCCATTGCGGTGCGTTCGCCAATTTCCATCACCTGATCATCCAATTGTTTTTTGGTTTTTTCCACCACTTCCTCAATACGTGCCGGGTGAATACGTCCATCGGCAACCAGGCGTTGTAAAGATAAACGGGCAATCTCCCTGCGTAAAGGATCAAAAGAAGAAAGTACAATTGCTTCGGGAGTGTCATCTACAATTAAATCCACACCGGTGGCGGCTTCAATGGCACGGATATTTCTACCCTCACGACCAATGATAGAACCTTTTATCTCGTCACTTTCTAAATTAAAAACGGTAATGGCATTTTCAATTGCCGCTTCGGCAGCAGTACGCTGTATGGTTTGGATAACTATTTTACGGGCTTCTTTATTGGCCTTTAATTTAGCATCTTCAATAATTTCCTGCTGTATGGCAATGGCTTTTGTTTGGGCTTCCTGCTTAAGGCTTTCAATTAATTGTGCTTTGGCATCTTCGGCACTAAGGCCGGCCACTTTTTCCAGACGGCGTATATGTTCTTCCTGGTGTTTTTCCAGCTCCGTTCGTTTGGTGTTTACCACTTCAATCTGGCGGTTAAGCGTTTCTTTTATTGCTTCGTTGTCCTTAATCTGTTTTTCAAGATTCTGGTCTTTTTGGTTGATAGACTGTTCCTTTTGCTTAACCCTGCTTTCGCCTTCAATAATTTTTTGATTACGCTGTAAAACTTCTTTATCATGCTCGGCCTTAAGCTGCACAAATTTTTCTTTGGCTTCTAAAAGTTTTTCTTTTTTAAGATTTTCGGCCTGTAACTGGCCATCAGCAACAATTTTTTGAGCCTGTTGCTCAGCTTCGGCCACCTGGTTTTTAGTGTTTTTGGCAAATAAAATTTTACCCAGTACAGCGCCAATTATAAGTGCAGCTATACCAATTATGATGTAAATTATGGTAGGTTCCATTAAATGTTTTGGTTTTAAAACGGTTCACAATCTTATATATCCTCTCTTCATTCATATGTATAAATGAGGTAGTTAGTTAGCGAAGATATGAAATTTGTTGGGAGTTAAGAGCCTGTAATGCCGCTAATAAAGGTGTTTATTGATAAATAAAATGGAGAAAAGTGTATAGAAATAAATATTTATTTTGTAATATCATGTAAATATTTTTCTTTAAACTATTACTTCCAACCCAAAGAAAATGCGTTTTTTTAGCAGCATACAACAACAAATAGCTGAAATTGGTTATGATAACAACCTGCCCGAGTACATAAAAAAAAGGGTATTGGTTTTTAATCAGCTCAACTTTTTGGCATTTCTGTTATCGCTAATGCGATTTTTTTATATTGCTTTATTTACACCACGTTTTTTCAGTGTTTCTGCTTTATTAATAAATTTTGCTTTATGTGTTTTTTTTGTAAGCATGATGTGGGTGATGCATAAACAACTTTTTCGTACGGCAACAATAAGTTCATTTTTTTTAGTGCCACCGATGTTTGCTCTGGTAAGCTGGGCCACCAACGATAATGGCATGGATATTTTTGTTTTGCTTTATATGATGTTCAGTTTCTTTTTTTTAAACCAGTTGAAAAATATCATTATCGCTTTTTTATATTGTTTGATATTTTTTTTAGTGATACATTTTATATTTCAAAAAGGGTTTAATTACAGGTTAACTAATGCTGCCAATCTTTACCTTATTATTTTTAATTACTTAGTTGCTTTTCTAATGTTTTTTGCCACCATGTATCTTATTAAATACCAGGTATGGGTTTACGAAAAATCGGTAAAAGAAAAAACTAAAGTGCTTGCCGAAAGAAATATTGAGATTGAAGCAAAAAATGAAACCTTGAGTATGCAGGCCGTCCATCTTGAAACTACCACACAGGAGTTAACCGAACTTAACCAGGTTAAAACAAAATTATTTTCAGTAATATCTCACGACCTGCGAACCTCCATTTATGCACTTAAAAATATTTTTGAAGCCCTGAGGCTGGGCTATATTACTAAAGAAGAGCTGATAAATGAACTGCCCGAATTAAGTAATGAAATAGATAACTGTGCCGAGGTAATGGAAAACCTCCTTAACTGGGGAAGAGACCAGTTTAAAGAAAGCAGGATAGCAATAGAGCGGATTGATGTAAAGGAAATTGCAGCCACCACCTTTAAACATTTATTACTCAGGGCCAATAAAAAAAATATTGCGCTGATAAACGGTATTGCAACACCTGTGTACGTTTATGCAGATTCTCAAATGATAAAAATTGTTTTGCGTAACTTGGTTGCCAACGCTGTAAAATTTACACCACATGGAGGAACCATAGAAATTTTTACAGAGGAGAAAGGAGATTTTACTAATGTATATGTAAAAGACAATGGAATTGGTATGACTGAACAGGCTATTACTAAAGTTTTTAATAACGAATATTATACCACCCTTGGTACTAATAAAGAAACCGGCACCGGGCTGGGGTTAATTATTTGCAGGGATTTTGTAAAAACGATTAATGGAAATTTTGTGATTAACAGTGTAATAAAGGAGGGTACAACATTTATTATTTCGTTGCCAAAACATAATAATTCAGGTAAATCATTATAGTACTTTATCCAATTGCCCTTCTATTTTTAAAAGCGACTCGTTTACTTCATTTTCTAAAGCCGGGTTGCTGTTATTGGCAGATGCCTGGGTGGCATACCAAATAAGTACCATGGCAATATAATCCTGCATATCTTTTCCGGCAAACTGGGTTTTAAACTCAATAATTTTTTCATTGATGGTTTTTAGGGTACGGCGTACCGATTCCTCATCGCTGGATTCGGTTTTGATACGGTAGCTTCGGTCGCCTATTATAATATTTATTGGTATCAACTCTTGCATAATTAAAATTAATGTATTATTTTGTACCCCTTACCAAAGAAAGCACCCAATTTTCAATAACTAAAAAATTGACTGCGATACTGTTTTTTAAGTAAAATGGTAACTCTAATTTATACCCCCCTGAAGCAAGCTTATTTTTTTACCATTTAGATTTAAAAACGATTGAAGCATGTTTGCCAAAATTAAACAAGCCTTTTTTACCGACTCCTTAACTATTGAGTGGGATAAAATTACGGCCAACCCCTTAAAGTTTGTTTTAAAAAACGACAAGGGAGAAGTTTGCTCCACATTAGAAACTACGCAGCGCAACGACCAAAAGTATTTTAACTGGCGGGGTTTAAATGATTTGCCCTACGGCAGGTATTTTTTAGAGCTGAGTAATACCGAAGGTGACCAATTATTAAAACTAGTTAAAAGGGTATAATTTATTCGCTGAGCAGGCCGATACATTTGTCAATTTCTTTAATGTAATTGTTGATGTGTTTTTCAAAAGCTTTTTTATCCTGGGCAGCCATTTGCCCTGCGGAGGCTTTTAATATATCTGCCTGTTGCTGCAGCTCTGCTATGGTTTGGGTATTCTTTTCTTTTGTCTCCTGAAGCTCCTTAATTATTTTAGTTTGCCTTTCATTATCTTTTTGCAATTGCTGGTGCAGCTTCAATACTCTTTGAAGTTTATCGGTAATGCGTTTAATATTTGATTGAAGTGATGACATACCCCTATCCCCTAAAGGGGGACATTTAACAGTATTAAAATTTTAAATTCTTTTCTTTTATCAAAGTGCATAATCTATTAAATTAATCTTCTCCATTTCCCCCTTTAGGGGATTTGGGCTCTTATTTCCTTATCTCCGCATTCAATTCTTTTTCATACGCCCCAATTATTTTATTCATCATGGCATCAATTTCTGCATCGGTCATTGTTTTTTCTTCATCTAAAAAAGTAAAACTAACCGCCATCGATTTTTTATTGGCACCCAGCTTTTCACTTTCAAAAACATCGAACAAACTAACATTTTTTAGTTTGTTAACCTTTGTTGCAAAAGTTGTTTTTTCAATTTGCTGATACAAAATACTTTTATCAACTACAATTGCCAAATCTCTGTGCACCGCCGGAAATTTTGAAATTTCTTTAAAACTTATTGTATTCTTTTTATTTAGCCGCATTAATGTATCCCAATCAATATCGGCATAAAAAACAGGTTGTTTGCAATCGAATTTATCAGCTGTTTTTTTATTTACTTCACCCATTACAGCAGCGGGCTCGTTTTTTATTTTTACAGTAACGGCGTTGTTTAATTTTTCATTTTCTTCAATCAAAAATTGATTTATTGATACACCAATTAATACTGCAATTTTTTCTATAACACCCTTTATTAAATAAAAATCTGTTTTTTGTGTTTTGTTATTCCAGGCTGTTTCGGCTTTAGCACCTGTAACAAATAAACTCAAATGATTCTTTTCTGCATAACTGCCAATACTCTCGGTTGAATAAGTTTTACCAAATTCAAAAAAACGAAGGTTGCTGTTTTTGCGGTTTAAATTGTGGGTTATGGTTTCTAAGCCGGTTTCCAGCATTGATGGCCGCATTACATTCAACTCTTCACTTAAATTATTGATCATTTTTACAGTACCCTGCAATATTTGTTCCGTAAAATAAGCACTGTTGGTAATACTGTTGGTGAAAATTTCATTAAAGCCCAGTCCCACTAAATATGTTGCAACTTTTTCCTGGTAAATAGTTTCATGCGCCAGCGTTTCTACCGAAGGTGCAATAGTTATCATTTGCTGTATCTCTACATTATCCAGTCCATCAATACGCATTATTTCTTCTACGAGGTCTGCAGCAATAGTAATATCGGGTTTGCTGAAAGGCACTTTTACAAACAGTTCGTCCATGCCTTCTTTTATCATTTCGAAACCAAGGCTGGTTAAAATATTTTTAATAGTATCGCCATGGTAATTTTTGCCGCTTAATTTTTTTAAGTAATGATATTTTAATCCTACTTCGGTTTTTTGTTTAGGGTCGGGATATACATCAATAACATCGCTTGCAATTTCGCCACCGGCAATTTCTTTTATCATTATTGCCGCCCTTTTAAGCACATTTACGGTGTTGCTGATGTCCACGCCTTTTTCAAAACGTGCAGCTGCATCGGTACGTAGCCCATGGCGCAAAGATGTTTTGCGGATGGTAACCGGGTTAAACCAGGCACTTTCTAAAAAAATATTTTTTGTTGAAGCAATTACACCGCTGTGCAAGCCGCCAAACACGCCACCAATACACATGGGTGCAGTAGCATTACAAATCATTAAGTCTTCGGCAGCTAATTTTCTTTCCTTTTCATCAAGCGTTATAAAAGGTGTTAACTCCGGTACATTTTTTACAATTACTTTATTGCCGGTAATTTGGTTAGCATCAAAAGCATGCAGCGGCTGGCCGGTTTCGTGTAAAATAAAATTAGTAATATCAACAATATTGTTGATGGGGCGCAAGCCAATACTTTTTAATTTTTGCTGCAACCATTTTGGACTTTCGGCAATGGTAACACCGGCAATACTAACGCCGCTGTACCGCTGGCAGGCTATTGCATTTTCAATAACCACATCAATTTTTAAACTTTGATTATGTGCCTTAAAATTATTTTTAAAAGGCGATTTTACATGCGTATCTTTTTTATGATGATGCGATAAATAAGCACACACATCTTTTGCCACACCCAAATGGCTCATGGCATCCATGCGGTTGGGGGTTAAACCAATTTCAAAAATAATATCGTTGTAAGTATTAAAATATTCGGCAGCAGGAGTTCCCACTTTTGCATCGGCTGGTAACACCATAATACCGGCGTGGCTCTGGCCCAGGCCAATTTCATCTTCGGCGCAAATCATACCGTGGCTTTCGGCGCCACGAATTTTTGCTTTTTTCATGGTTAATGGCTCGCCGGTGGATGGATAAATGGTGCTGCCAATTGTTGCCACCACTACTTTTTGCCCCACCGCAACATTGGGTGCGCCGCAAACAATTTGTAAAGGATCGGGTGTGCCAATATTTACTGTAGTTAAAGATAATTTATCAGCGTCTGGATGCTTTTCACAAGTTATCACTTCGCCAATTACCAGGCCTTTTAATCCGCCTTTAACTTCTTCATAAGGCTCCATACTTTCTACTTCAAGCCCAATAGCAGTTAAAATCTTACTTAATTTTTCCGCATCAATTTTTTCGGGTAGATATTCACTCAGCCAGTTGTAACTTATCGTCATTTATCTTTTTATTTTTTAAGATTTGGGCAAAGATAGTTTTTTTGCCTCTATACTTTATTAGCAGCAACAGCGGCTGCAAATGAAATTTATTGGAAAAAATAGTAATAAACCATAGCCTTTTATTTAAGCAGAACATAAACTAATGATTAAGTTTGATTTTTACAAGTGGGTAAAAAAAAGTGGTGGTGAAGAAAAAATAAAATTGCAAAATATTGTTGTTGATATCTTACAATATATTACCACCGATGTTGATTTTTATATGTTAACATCCCTGTTTATAACCGGTTAATAAAGTACATTTGTATGTGAATTAGGTGTGGGGAATGAATGTAGAAATAGTAGAATTACTAAATGTTAATAAACTAAAAGGTTTTTGCATTTATCTTAGCCGCCCTAAAAAGAACAACCTTAACAAGCAAACTTAAAATGGAACTAACCAATTATAATAAAGATAAAAAACTACGCCGTAAATCGCCACCTGACCTAACTTCTATGATGTATGGTAAAGTGCCGCCGCAGGCTAAAGAACTGGAAGAAGCAGTACTTGGGGCAATTATGCTGGAAAAAAGTGCATTCGATACCGTAGTGGAAATATTAAAACCCGAATGTTTTTACGTAGATGCCCACCAGCGCATTTATAAAGCCATGCAGGGCCTGGCCATAAAAAGTTTACCCATAGATTTATTAACGGTGGTGGAAGAATTAAAATTCAGGGAAGAACTGGATATTGTTGGCGGGCCATATTTTGTTACTAAACTTACCAATGCGGTAGTATCCTCTGCCAATATTGATGCCCACAGCAGAATTGTTTTACAAAAATTTATTCAGCGGGAATTAATAAGAATAAGCGGCGAAATTATTGGTGATGCTTACGAAGACAGCACCGATGTATTTGACATGCTGGATGAAGCCGAAGGAAAATTGTTTGAAATTACCAACAGTCATTTGCGTAAAAACTTCGACAGCATTGATACCGTTTTGGTAAAAACTATTCAGCGTATTGAAGATATGCGGAACAGGCAGGAAGATATTACCGGCGTGCCAACCGGTTTTGCATCGTTAGATAAATTAACTTACGGATGGCAGCCTACAGATTTGATAGTACTTGCTGCAAGACCATCGGTGGGTAAAACTGCTTTTGCATTAAACCTTGCCCGTACTGCAGCATTACACCCAACTAAACCAACAGCCGTTGGGTTTTTTAGTCTGGAGATGAGCAGCAGCCAGCTGGTGCAGCGTATATTGAGCGCCGAGAGTGAGATATGGTTAGAGAAAATTGCCCGTGGTAAATTGGAAGAACATGAAATGAAACAGTTGTATAAAAGAGGTATTGAACGCCTGAGCAAAGCGCCGATATTTATTGATGATACTGCTGCACTAAATATTTTTGAACTGAGGGCAAAATGCCGGAGGTTAAAAAATAAACATAATGTGGGCTTGATAATAATTGACTATTTACAATTAATGAGCGGTGCCGGCGAAAACAGAAATGGAAACAGGGAGCAGGAGATCAGTAAAATATCGAGAGATTTAAAAGGGTTGGCTAAAGAGTTACAGGTGCCAATCATTGCACTCTCTCAGTTAAGCAGGGAAGTAGAAAAAAGAAAAGAAGGCAATAAAATTCCGCAATTAAGTGATTTAAGAGAATCGGGTGCTATTGAGCAGGATGCTGACATGGTAATGTTTTTGTACCGCCCCGAATATTATGATATTACCGCTAATGAATTTGGCGAAAGTAATAAAGGTGAGACATATGTAAAAATTGCCAAGCACCGTAACGGTAGTTTAGATACGGTTAAATTAAAAGCCTTACTGCATATTCAAAAATTTATTGAAGATGAAGGGGGTAGCGACTTTGGCGCTGGTAGTGCACCATCAGGAGGTGGCGGCAACTGGAAACCCGTTGCAGGTTTAGATGGTGGCGATGGTGCTAAACTGTATATTCAAAAAGGCAGCAAGATGAATGATGGAGAGTTTGATGACGAGGCGCCTTTTTAGTAATGGATAATTTTATAATGAATAATTAATAATGGGGAAATACAATTCTCCATTTTTAATTTCATTAAGTTTGGAGTATCGTATAACACAGTTAGCGGTTGAAAACCCTGACGGCGGTTGAAAAAATATACTGCTGCATTAAAAAATCTGAAATCAAAATATGGCACTTCCTTTTTTTTATAAAGAAGATATTGATTTAACAACGACAAATGTTGTGCTGGATGAAGATACCAGCAGACATATAGTGCAGGTATTGCGTATGCAAAATGGTGAACAGTTACAATTAACTAACGGCAAAGGAAATTTATTTACTGCAGAAAT
>NZ_JANMUN010000240.1:0-7698 GCF_031391665.1 Ferruginibacter sp. | reverse complement strand
ACACCGGTTGTAGTTTCTTCGCTTAAACCTTTAACGTGCTGTATCAATTCAGGGTAAGTATCAAAAACCATATTGGTTAAATCACCACCATCATCTAAAATCATATTTAAAGGACGGTCTGCACCACCAAACCATAAGGTTTGTTCGATACACCAATCTGCTTCTGCCTGTGATTGACCTTTCCATGCAAAAACACCAATACCTGCAGCGGCAATTGCAGCAGCAGCCTGGTCTTGTGTAGAAAAAATATTGCAAGAGCTCCATTTAACTTCGGCGCCTAATGCAATTAATGTTTCAATTAAAACAGCAGTTTGAATGGTCATGTGCAGGCAACCTGCAATTCTTGCACCTTTCAATGGTTGGCTTGGTCCGTACTCTTCACGGATGGCCATTAAGCCCGGCATTTCTGCTTCGGCTAATCTAATTTCTTTACGGCCCCATTCTGCAAGGCTCATATCTGCAACCTTATTTTTAAGGCTGAAGTCGATGGAGGTTTTTGTTAATGTTGACATATTATAATTTTTAGAACACAAAAGTAAACTTATAGGATAATATTCTACAAGTTTGTGTAAATTTGGGGGATAATCCTTTTAATACAATTTTTACAGGAGATAATACTTTTTAACTATGGCAAAAGCTACAAAAACAGAAAATACAGCTATTGGCAATATTGCACTGGATGCTAAAGACCTTTTGATATTGAGTTTACTGCAGCAAAATGCACGGATGACGGTGAAAGAAATTGCGGATAAAATTCACCTGAGTACCACGCCGGTTCATGAACGCATCAAACGCATGGAGGCCAGCGGTGTGATTAAACAATACGCCACTTTGGTAGATCATACTAAAGTTAAAAAAGGCTTGATCGCTATTTGTTATGTCTCTTTAAAAGAACATAGTAAAACTGCGGGAACAAAATTTGTAAAGTCTATTATGCTTATGCCCGATGTTGTAGAGTGCTACACCATTAGCGGTGAATTTGATTTTATGCTGAAAGTGATGTGTGAGGATATGAATGCGTATCATGATTTTCATGTAAATAAATTAAGCAATATTGAGAATATGGGGCATGTGCAGAGTGTGTTTGTGATGGGGGTTATAAAGCAGACGCATCAGTTGGTGTATTAACCCCATGTTACGAAATGAAGGATATTTATTTTCTTTAAAGCTTTAATTATTTAGTTTGCTGTAATTTATATTGTTTCAAATTTCTTTCCTGCGTTTTCTTCTTCTTTTTCTTGATAAAAAGAAGCAAAAATCAAGGGCTGCGGAAAAAAAAGCTAAAAATTAATTGTCAAGGGTAAAATGAAATAAGTCACAACGGCAGAATAAAACCTGTCTTTGTGCGACTTACAGGCTAAGAATAAAACTAAACATTGGTAACATCTATTTCATTTATACTCCTTGCCACTAAATTTTCTTAACGCAATTTTTTCCGAGGCCCGTCCTTCAAAACTACTGGCTGAGTAGGCTGGAGTGGTAGCTTTTAATCTCTGCCACTTTTTGAATAAGTTAATGTTGATGGTGTCATGTAACAAATTATTTTTTTGGTGTTACCGGAAAAGGTATGCAGCCAACCTAAGCATTAAAATATCTCTGAAATCAAATTCACTTTATAGCTCGTAACAAATTGTTGGTTTAATGATTTTTAGCAGAGGGTTCACGTGGCGTTGGCGGGATAAAAGGGCGGAGCCATTCTTTTATCCTTGATTTTTTTGTTTCTCCTGAGCAGAGTCGAAGGATTTTATCAAGAAAAAAAGAAAAGAGAAAAATTAATGGAGGTATGTATTAGTTGGGGTATGGTTGTTATTGCATTGAATTAAAATTTCTTTTAAAAATTTTTCTTCTTTACTGAACTACTAATTTTAAATTAGGCGCAAACATTAAGCGGCCCTGTGCGTCTTTAACCACCACATCAAAGAAAAATATTTCTTCGCCGGGTTTTAATTGTTCGGTAATTGTTTTTTTCCAAATTTCGGGCAGGGGAGTGGTTTTAAAAACATTGGCCACCATACTGGTAATGGGTGATACTTTTCCGGTTTCTTCGTTCTCTGTTACCGCACGTCTTTTATACATGCACTGGTAAGAGGAGATGATGTAAACTGTTTTTTTATCGTCGGTAATGGTTAATGGCATTGTAACCAGTTGAACCGCTTCATCTACCGAAACAGTTGCAGCAGAATCTGACCGGTTGCCCAACGAACTTTTTAATTTAGGTGGTTTAAACTTTTGAACTGTAACTTCTTTGGGTTTAGTTGCAGGCTTTTGTGCAAAAACCATATTTGTAATTACCAAAAAGCAAAATAAAACTGGTATATTTTTAAGCACTGGCATGAGTTTTTTGTAACAACGAATTTACGGAGCAAAAAGTATATGAAAAGTTATATTAACATACCCTTGCATCATGGGTTTTTCATCTTGTTTTTAGCTTCAATGCACCATAGTAATTCGTTTATAAAACCAGCGGCTCTTTTATCGGTTGCAGCTTTATCGGCAGGCGTACCATTTTCATCAAATGCCCCGCTCACTTTAGGCACCGGGAACATGGCGGGCACCGTCCAGGCCTTTATCTTCCATAAAGAGAATTGTAAGGACGTAATTACCTGTGTACCACCAAAAATACCGTCGGATACCGTTGAGATGGCTACAGGTTTTCTATGCCATTCATCATACAACAGATCTACCACATTTTTTAAACTTGCAGGGTAACCTCCATTGTATTCCGGTGTGACAATTATAACGCCATCCGCAGCCTTTATTTTTTCAGCAAAATCAATTACCGGTGGAGAGGGATTTTTTTGTAACCGCAAACGTTCATCAAACAAAGGAAAATTGTATTCTTTTAAATCCAGTATTTCGGCCGTTGCCAGGTTATTGGTTTGCAGATAGTTTTTAAAATATAAAGCAACCCTGTGGCTGTTTCTGTCTATTCTTACACTCGATGATATTATGGCGATATGCGGCATTGTATTTTTGTATAAATTTAGTGAAGTATATAGTGAGTAAAGAGCAAGTAGTCAACTTACTAAAAAACTTCTCCTTATTGTGCCATATTCAACATTTCCTCCCTATCTTTGCCGCCCAAAAAAGAACAGTTCTCTTTATTAAACATTTCCCACAAGGTTCAAAAAGTTTCCAAAATTTTGGAACACCAGCAGGGAGTAACTAAAAACAAGTTATATAATGCCAAAGGTTAAAACCAACAGCAGCGCTAAAAAGCGCTTTAAAGTTACCGGCACCGGTAAAATTACTTTCCAAAAAGCTTTCAAACGTCACATTCTTACAAAAAAAAGTACCAAACGCAAGCGCAACATGCGTAAAGACGGCGTGGTTAGCGATGCTAATATGCACTTTGTAAGAAGACTATTGGGTTTGAAATAACTTTTAACTATCAACTTTTAACTTTAAACTAATTAAGATATGCCACGTTCAGTAAATGCAGTAGCCAGCAGGGCACGCCGCAAAAGAATATTAAAAAAAGCAAAAGGTTTTTACGGTAAGCGTAAAAACGTATATACCGTTGCCAAAAACGTTTTAGAAAAAGGACAAACCTATGCTTATGTAGGCCGTAAACTTAAAAAGAGAGAATACCGTGGTTTATGGATTGCACGTATTAATGCAGCAGTAAGGGCAGAAGGAATTACTTACAGCGAATTCATACATAAATTAGCAGCAAAAAATATTGATTTGAACCGTAAAGTTTTGGCCGATTTAGCAATGAACGAGCCTGAAACATTTAAAAAATTAATAGAATCTGTAAAATAATTGCTGGCTCAGCGTTTTTTTAAAACCGGGTGTAAAAAATTACACCCGGTTTTTTTATTCATAATATTTTCAATGGCCTACATTTGTAAAAAATTTTACTAACCGTAATTAATCCTAAACAGTAAATGGATAATACTTACAACGACCTGGTACAGCAAACCTTTAACTTTCCGCAGGAAGATTTTAAAATTAAGAATGAGTATTTGCAGTACAACGATCTTGATATAAAAGCACTGATAGATAAATACGGTACCCCATTAAAACTTACTTACCTGCCAAAAATTGGCAAACAAATTAATAAGGCAAAAACAATGTTTGCCAATGCTTTTAAAAGGCATAAGTACGAGGGCAAATACAATTACTGTTACTGTACTAAAAGTTCTCACTTTTCATTTATTGTAGAAGAAGCATTAAAAAATGATATTCATTTAGAAACTTCTTATGCTTATGATATTGATATTTTTAAAAAACTGTACGCCAAAAAAAAAGTTAATAAAGATACTTATGTGATTTGCAATGGCTATAAACAAAAGCCCTACACCAACCGTATTGCAGGATTGCTGAACAGCGGATTTAAAAATGTAATTCCGGTTTTAGATAATGTAGAAGAATTAAGGGCTTACATTAAATCGGTAAAAGTGCCTTTTAATTTAGGCATTCGTGTGGCTGCTGATGAAGAACCTAACTTTCCTTTTTACACCTCACGCCTGGGCATAAGGGCAAAAGATATTTTAGAATTTTATGTAGATAAGATAGAAGGTAACGAACACCGTTTTCAATTAAAGATGCTGCACATCTTTTTAAATAAAGGTATTAAGGATGATATTTATTACTGGAGTGAATTAAACAAGGTAATTAATTTGTATTGCCAGTTAAAAAAGATTTGCCCCGAGTTGGATTCTATAAATATTGGTGGTGGTTTTCCTATAAAACATTCGCTGGGTTTTGAGTACGATTACCTGTTTATGATAAATGAAATTGTGCGTAATATTAAAGTGGCCTGTAAAAAAAGTAAAGTACCGATGCCGCATATTTTTACAGAGTTTGGCAGCTATACGGTGGGAGAGAGCATGGCACATATTTACAGTGTTATCGGCCAGAAAAATCAAAACGATAAGGAAACCTGGTACATGATAGACTCTTCTTTTATTACCACATTACCCGATACCTGGGGCATTGGCGAAAAGTTTTTAATGCTGCCGATAAATAAATGGAATAACGAATACCATCGTGTAGTGCTCGGTGGTATTACCTGCGACAGCCATGATTACTACGATAGTGAGGAACATATTAATGAAGTGTTTTTGCCAAAGGTGGAAGATGGCGAACCATTGTATGTTGGCTTTTTTCATACCGGTGCTTATCAAGATCAGATTAGTGGGTATGGTGGAATAAAACATTGTTTAATTCCTTCACCAAAACACATTATTGTTGGCCACGATAAAAACGGAAAGCTGGTTGACTGGGTTTATGCAAAGGAACAAACTGCACAAAGTATGCTGAAGATACTGGGGTATTAAAATAAATAAGCCCACAAGACTATTCCTGCAGGTGGGCTATTTATTAGTTAAAGTGGTTTTTTTTGTCCACTTATATATTTAACGGAAGAGTTTAGAAATTATTATGCGTTATTCGCTGGCATAATCTTCTTTCTTACTTTTTTTGCGTTCTTTTTTGCTTTGTTTTTTTGCTATTTTTTTATTGGGTGCGGCACCAGATTCATACTTGGCATCTAAATAATATTTGCCATCGCAAAATTTCCAGTAGCGGTAACCCATTTCATTATCGTAATACATTTCACCATCTTTATTGCTTTTTGCCTGGTCATCCGTAATGCTAACTACAGGTGGTGGTGTGTACACATTTTCATTTGCAGTTGAAGTGTTCTCATATTTATCGCCAGCATCTAAATCATTTTTTGCAGGATAAGTTTTTTTAGTGCAGCCTGCAAAAATTACCAATGCGGTCAGTAAGGGTAACCATTGGTGTAAATTAAATTTTTTCATGTATAGTTGGGTTATATATTTACTACTCAATAATTTTGCCAAAACTTAATAAACAAAAAAAATATGCAACGTTTTTTTATTTTTTTAACTTTTATGTTATTTTCATTTACAATAAAAGCACAAACTGCAGAAGATTCTGTAAAGGCAGCTGTAAATAAATTATTTGATGCGATGATTAAAAGCGATGCTGTATTATTAAAATCAGCCTTTGCAGACAGTGCTGTTTTACAAACCATCAGCAGAAATAAAGAAGGTAAAATATTTATTCAAAATGAAACGGTGGATGCATTTGCCACTTCAATAAGTAAACTTGCAAAAGGCGATGCCGATGAAAGAATTGTTTTTGATGTTGTAAAAATTGATGGGCCGCTTGCCATTGTTTGGACTCCATATAAATTTTATTACAAAGGTGTTTTCAGCCATTGCGGCGTTAACTCTTTTCAATTGGTTAAATTAAACGGCGAATGGAAAATTCAATACCTGATTGATACCAGGAGAAAGAAAGTCTGTGAGTAGAAATTAGTTAGATTTTGAGTGGTTTTTATACAATATTTAGGTTGCTAAAACGTTATTGTAAAAAATACCCTCATAAAATGAAAACAAATGTACCCTATTTGAAGGCCATTGCATGCCTTTTGGTTTTACTAAACTCCTGCACTGTAACCAAAAACTCCATCGAACAGTACAATGCACCCATTGAAGATCCTAAAAAGGAAATTTTATGCTTTGTACAGCTGAAAGACGGCTCCGTTAAAAATTACACCACATTAAAATTAGTTACCGGTGTTTTTAAAACGCCTCATCTTATTGCTGATGGCAGTATTATTATTAAACCCGAAGAAATTAAGGCTTATCAAAACAAAGATCACTATGCTGTTTCTCAAAAAGAATTTACAGATGCAAAGCAAAGCTATGTTGCTAAGGATGCTTTACCCGGATTTGCTGTAAGAATTGCTGCCGGAAAAATAAATGTGTATTCGCTTAAATATTATAACGGGCATAACACTACCGAAAAATTATTTTTACAATCAGGTGATGATGCACAAATTGCTGCCTGCACACCGGAGCTGATGAATGAACTGGTGAAAGATAATGGCGATGCTTATACTTTTTTTAACGAAAAAAATAACACGGCGACCTTAACAAAAAAAATATTAGCCACAGTGGAAATTTACAATAATCCCGGCGACGTTACTAAAAATTAATACTAAAGTGAATTGGCAATGGTGAAGAATGGTCAATAATTTACCAGTTATAATTGAGAAATTAAATTATCACTTCATAAACATAAAACCCCGGCCCAAAAAGCCGGTTTTTTATTTGCGTAATGCTGTAACAAAATAAATAAGTAATTTGGTGGTATGCATAAACTTATTATTGCCGCTGTTGCAGTATTATTATTTTCCTGTTCGTCCAACAAAAATCCACATATCATTATTAAGACAAATCTTGGTAATGTGGAGGCTGAACTCTATCCTGACAAAGCACCGAAAACTGTAGCCGCATTTTTTTCTTATGTTGATTCTGGCTTTTATAAAAACAGTTCGTTTTACAGGGTTTTATTTATTGAAGCAATGGCATCTGATTATAATACCGGTATTATTCAGGGCGGCATTTGGCAAAGCAACAATAAAAAAGCAATTGCATTATCCGGCATTGTTCATGAACCACCTAAGCTAACAGGGTTATCACATACTACAGGTACACTTTCCTTAGCAAGATCAACTCCAGGAACCGCTAACAGCGAATTTTTTATTTGTATAGGCGATCAAACCGGTTACGACAGCAGTAAAAATTATAATCCCGATGGATTGGGTTTTGCAGCTTTTGGGAGAGTAATAAGCGGAATGGATATTGTAAGGCAAATTCATAAACAACCTGCAAACGGGCAATCGTTTACCAGGCCAGTTACTATTTTAAATATTGA
>NZ_JANMUN010000222.1:0-3723 GCF_031391665.1 Ferruginibacter sp. | reverse complement strand
TTCTACGAATTGAGCCTTTGGATCGCCGGCTATTGGGAAATGGATGAGCGCGCGAAAGCGCGCGCCAGGGTCCGCCTTGCTCTCGTTCTGTTGGTCGTCGGGGCGGCTATGTTCTGGGCGGCATGGCGCTTTCATACCGGCTTCCATACGTGGGTCCAGAAACGTTTTTGTTTAAAATCAATCCACACAGGACCTTCGCAGCCGCCAACTATCTTTGTCAGCTTTTCTTTTTGATTATGGATAATGATCCATTTACCTGAAGCATGTTTATATAGTGTGCCACTTTCGTAAAGTTCCCCTTTTTTTATACCGGTTAGCCCCGCTGGTGCATATACCCAAATTTTATTACCTTTTATTTTTACTTTGCATTTAGATAAACAAGCATTGTATTCCTCATCACAATAATTATAGGTGTAAGTACCGCTTTTGGGTATTTGAGCAAAAGATACTGTTGTAAAAGCGAGAAAGAAAACGAGCAAGAGAATTTTCATATGGTAAAGTAAATAAAAAAAGAAATCCGAAGTTTTTTAAAACTCCGGATTTGCAAATTATTGTTTGTACTTAATTAAAGTTTACTCGTAATCTCTTCACTCATTGGAGTAACCTTGCTGGGGAAATAAGAAAGCAAATGGCCATTTTCATCCAATAAAAATTTACCAAAGTTCCAACCGATCTCTGCATCTAAAACGCCGTTTTCGCTTTTGCTGGTAAGCCATTTAAAAATAGGAGCAGTATCATCGCCTTTTACCGAAACTTTTGCCGCCATAGGAAAAGTTACGCCGTAATTCTTTTTACAAAATTCCTGTATTTCTGTATTGGTACCCGGCTCCTGGCCACCAAAGTTGTTGGCAGGAAAACCTACAATAACTAATTTGTCCTGGTATTTTTTATACAGCGCTTCAAGCCCTTCGTATTGTTTGGTAAAACCGCATTTAGAAGCAGTGTTTACTATTAATATTTTTTTGCCTTTGTATTTTGCAAAGTCAATTGTTTGGCCGTCTAATGATTCTACTTTAAAATCGTAAATAGATTTTGCGGCGATAACAGCTTCGGTTTTTACTGGTGCATTAGTTATGGCAGGTACATTGTTCGATTGTGCTGCACAGGATAATAACGCTGTTGTAATAGCTAATAATTTTATCATGATTGTAGTTTTAATTTATTGTAATTACCTATTACAAATATTGTGCTGTAAAGTTCGGGTAAATTTTAATACTCAGTAATACCATTCATCCTCTTAACAATTTATTTTTCGTAACAGCCCAAATCGGGAAGGCCATTATTACGGTTTTTATCATCAAGATCTTTTGTAAAAGTTGTGGCAATACCTTTATTAACTCCCGGGGCATTATTGTTTGAAATCCTGAAATTATACATCCGCTTCACCACATCAATAGTATCGAACAATGGGTCCTGGTTTTTTAGGTTGTTGGTTAATGTGCTGTTAGTTGGGTCGCTTCCTCTGTATAAATTATTTTCGAACAAAACAGCAAAAGTATTGGACCCTTGTTTGCTAACTGTTATTTCATTATTTACAAATCCTGAGCTATCGGCCCAAAAAATACAATTGCGAAAAACGGCATTTAAATTAGCTGTAATCGTTGAGCCGCCCTGAGCCGCAAAATTATTTACTGTTAGTAAAGGGTTTTTATGATTGATATATAAATTAGAATATGCGGCAACAGTACAGTTGGTAAAATTATAATCGCCACCATAAACTAATGCTACATTGCTGCCGCAGTTGCTTATTAAACTGTTATTAATTTGCAAACTGGTATTGGCGCAAAGTATGCCTGCATCGTAAGCATTATCAATTATGCATTGTTGCAAAATAATTTTAGGATTTGCGTTAATTGATGGCGCAGTTGCAACCACGGCCTGGTATGCATTTTTAATCACAGCAAATTTCAACACATTATTTTTACTGTTGTTTCTAAAATAAATACCGGGCCAGCCAGCCGGCAGATCTTTATAATCATTATCCAAACGGTCGCCGGCAAAAACTACTTCATTATTTTTTGTGCCGTTAATTATAAGTGTACCATCCACAATAAATGGCGCATCTGCATGACTGTAAATTTTAGTGCCGGGTTGAATGGTTAAAGTTGCGGTGGTATCAATACGGATGCTTTTAAGAATTACATAAGGTAAAGTATTTGTCCATGTAACGTTACCGGTAATAATTCTGTTGGATAAAAAATTAGCATTTTGTCCATAAGCCTGCAATTGTACAAAACGGTTATTGCCATTATAGTTTATTAAAATACTATCGCTGATAATAAAAGGAAGATTTGCTGCATTGGGATTTATTGACACCGAGACAAAAACATAAATACTGTCATTAGCTGCAAGCTCAACATTGGTTGCTTCGGTAACAGCATTGCCATTAATGTTTATCTTAAAAGCTGATGCTGCGCCACCTGCTAATTTAACCTGGGTTAGTTTTAGTTTTTGATTGTTCTCGTTAATTATTTTAAACGACTTTGTTATTGAACCGGTAGTGGTAAAAACGGTATCGTATTTTAAAGAGTCGGCAGTAATGCGGAGCCTTGCATCGGCTGTTGTAATAAAATTATCTTTTTTACATGCAGACGCAATAATTAAAAGGCAACAGGTAATGGGCAATAAATAATAAGCAACAGGCAATGGGCAATAAGCAAATAAATACCTCTTCATTTTTCAAATTTAAAGTAAAACTATTTAGCAGCGTGTGCTAAAGTGGCAATATATAATTTTACGCCTTCGGTTTGTAAAACAACACTGCCACATGCTTCTAAAGTTGCGCCGGTTGTTATTACATCATCAACCAATAAAATGTTTTTTCCTTTTAAGGTTTCAGGATTTTTAATTTTAAAGCTGCCTTCCACATTTTCCCATCTTTCGGTACGGTGCTTACGGGTTTGTGTTTCGGTAAATTTTTGACGTATTACATTGTCATTTAAAACAGGAATATTCATTACTTCACTCATGCCATTGCAAATTATTGTTGCCTGGTTGTATCCACGTTTATGTTCTTTATCGGGGTAAAGCGGTAAAGGAATTAAATAATCGATATTGTTAAACCGGTTTGATGCAAATAAAGTTTTGCCCATTAACTCTCCTAAATAAAAACCAATAGCGGTATTGTTTTTATATTTCAATTGATGAATGAGTTGCTGTATTAAAAATTCCTTCGAAAAATAAAATTCGCTGTGAGCGGCTGTAATGGGTATGCGGCCCAAAAATATTTTTTCAACAGGGTTATTATTATGCTGTGCAAAATTGGTGTGGGGCAAATTGTTGATGCATTCGAGGCAAAGCAAATTATCTTGTTGCAATAAATCGCTGCCGCAGCCTGTGCATACGTGTGGGTAAAAGAGGTGAAGGGTGGAGGAGAAAATGTTTTTTAATGTTTGCATAAAATAAAACTATTTAAATTATTATACACTAACGCCCTTCAGGGGTTTGGGGCTAAAACAAATACTGATAAACTTCTTCCACCTTACCCAATGCCACAATCTCAATATTAGTTTTATGCTTGGGTAAACTTTTAGCATTGTATTTACTCACTATTATTTTTTCAAAACCTAATTTTTCTGCTTCGGCAATGCGTTGTTCAATACGGTTTACTGCTCTTATCTCTCCGCTTAGACCCACTTCGCCTGCAAAGCAAGTGTGGTGGTGCAGCGGCACATCTTCGTAGCTGCTCAGCAAGGCACACACAATTGCCAGATCAATAGAAGG
>NZ_JANMUN010000173.1:0-10171 GCF_031391665.1 Ferruginibacter sp. | reverse complement strand
GTCCAGCCCAGATGAAGCACAACAGCGATAAAATGACCATTGCTCCAATGTCCAGCCAGCCTTGCAGCAAACCCAATGTTGGGCGTTCGTGCATTATATTGTCAAGGATTTTTTTTAGCAATATTTAATTCAAACCATTTTCGGTCTAATACAATTTTTGATATTTTTTCTTTTTTGTATAATTCAAAATTGAATTTCCTTTCTTTCGAATATCTAGGCTGATACCGCAATGAAGAAGCAAATACTTTCAAATATAAGCCATTCGCATATTTGAGATATAGACAATTTAATTTGAAAGGAGGTTCATCAGAAAACCAGTAAGTGTCATATTCAGCAATCGTTTCATTGCTTAATAAATCGTTGACTCTTTTACCAATAAAATTATTGAGATCAAATTTCAGTAGTTTGTTTCTAATTGTGGTGTCTCTATCTAAAATAAAGTCTTTGTACTTTATAGAAATGCTGTCCTTTGTCTGCCCAATAGAGTTTAAGGTAAAAAACGTTAAAAAAGATATTAATAGTCTTATTGTCATTTCGGAAGTTTCTTTTGCATGACGCCCAACGTTCGAGGCTTTGTGCAGTTGGGGAATTAACCAACTGTCTGCCCAGAACTGAGGCTAAATTTATAACTAAAAGCTGAAGTTTAGAACTACTATCCGGCAGTATTACGTCCGCCGAAACCAAAGCCTGGATATGCACTGCCGATGATTGCTTCAACGTCCCGCCCCAATTGCACAAAACCTTTTGTTGGTGGCTGGCGTTTTACTCGGTGGAGCTGCCCCAATTTTCAAATTGTGTCCCTTTGAGAAAATAGCTGTAAGAGAAGATAAGGTCGTTGATTTCCTTTTTCTTAATGAGGTAAGTCTTAGTGTCAATGTCGTTATTCTCTCTCAACTTTGTTAATTGTGCTAACTCCTGATATTTTAGATGCCTCTTTTTCACGTTTTCGTAATGCTCTAATTCTTTTTCTCTTTGCTCTAAAATATCTTCTCTGTTTCGGATTGAATTTTCTTGATTAGTTGTCCTGTCATGACAATAGCCATTGCGTTTGCTGTAAGAAATTGTCTGCTCAAATTCAAAGAATGGGTCTTGCCTAATAAATTGCTCAAAGCCGTCACAAGTAAATTGAAAGTCTCCTTGTTGAGTTATAATTGTCCATTGATTTTCATTTTCTGTGGTCGGTCTATCAATGCCTTCAATTTCAAATGCGTCTTTAAATCCTGTAGTGAAATCAAATGTCAGATTTTTTATTTTTTTGAAAACTAATGTTGCTGGTGCAACCCAAAATGTAAAGGGAAGTCCTTCAAGGTCTGGCTTATTCCATTGCAAAATGTAGTCAATGTCTAATTCCAAATCCTCTGTCAAACGAACTTTATAGATTTGGCTGTCGTGCCAACCCATATTCTCAAAGTCTTTGTCTGTCCATATTCTTTTTTCTAATTCGTATGTCATGGTTGAAGTTGTACGGTGTTGCAATACGCTTGCCACCAACTCAAATATATACGAAAGTTGCATCCTTTCAAAACTTCTTGGTCAGTTAAATTTTTGTTTTCAAACTCGTATATAAAAAACAATATTAAATACGAAACTCTGAACTTTCAGATTGTAAATTACTTCAGTAACTACAATTGAAAAAACGAAAGTTTATTAAAATATTTTTCTTGTTTTTTGCATTCACAGGTACGCTTCAATAAAAGTTTCCCAATGGTATGCCGTACAAGAGTGCGACGCAACGATGATGCCATGAAAATATAAAGCTGGTTCCAAAAAAAACTCCTCAAAATTTTTGAGGAGTTTTTATAATTCATATAGCAGTAATTATTTTATCAGCATGGCATCGCCATAACTGAAAAAGCGGTATTTATCTTTAATAGCTTTTTTATACGCTTCCATCATTAAATCGTAACCGGCAAATGCACAGGCCATAATTAAAAGGCTTGTTTTGGGTAAATGAAAATTGGTTACCAGTGCATCGGCAATATTAAAATTGTAAGGCGGGTGAATAAAATGATTCGTCCAGCCTTCGGATGGTTTTAATAATTTTTGTGCCGTAAAAGAACTTTCCATGCTACGCATGGTAGTGGTACCGATAGAACAAATGCGGTGGCCTTTTTCTTTTGCTTTGTTTACAATGTCGCAGGCCGTTTCTTCTACCCTGTAATATTCAGCATCCATTTTATGTTTGCTCAAATCTTCTACCTCAATTGGGCGAAAAGTGCCCAGGCCTGTGTGCAAAGTAGTTTCTGCAAAACGGATACCTTTTATTTCTAAACGCTTAATTAATTCTTTACTAAAATGTAACCCTGCAGTGGGTGCTGCCACAGCGCCTTCGTGTTTGGCATATACCGTTTGGTAGCGCTCTTTATCTTCTTCATCGGGCTTGCGCTTAATATATTTTGGCAAAGGGGTTTCGCCTAAAATTTCCAGCATACCACGAAATTCCTCATCGGTGCCATCCCATAAAAAACGGATGGTACGGCCACGGCTGGTGGTGTTATCAATAACTTCGGCAACCAGTTCATCACTTTCGCCAAAATATAATTTGTTACCCACACGAATTTTACGGGCAGGGTCAACAATTACATCCCACAATTTATTGGGCTTGTTTAATTCTCTTAATAAAAACACTTCAATTTTTGCACCTGTTTTTTCTTTGCGGCCATACATACGGGCAGGAAAAACCTTGGTGTTGTTTACTACAAAAACATCTTTGTCGTCGAAGTAATCAATAATTTCTTTAAAATGTTTGTTTTCGATAGTACCGGTTTTACGGTCAATCACCATCATACGGCTGTCTTCACGTTTTTTGGTAGGGTTTTGGGCAATTAAATTTAGTGGAAGATCGAAACGGAACTGGGATAATTTCATGTAATCAATATTTTTAAATGGTTACATGCCGTGTAATGAAACTTTAAGGAGCGTAGCCTTTGCGGAGGCACTTATCATGTTACGGCATGATTTTGAAGGCGCAAAGATAAGGAAATGTAGTTGAAGTTTTGAAGCAATTTTAAGTATTGTGTACAATTGGTTAAAACAAATTGGGATGGGTGCCGATTGGTACATTTTATTTATTTACAAATGCCATCAGTTCTTTTGAATTTTATGTTTAGCGTTTTATTCCAAATGATCGCAATATTTTTTTCAACGCGGAGCAAATGAGATGGCAGAGGTTACGCTGAGTAAGGCTGTGATAATTCCTTTTCTCATTTTTTCTGCGTTAAAATTTGCTGCCTGGCCTGATGCTTTAGCGGCAATTTGAATTTGCACCCTTTACCGGTTATTTAATTTTGCAGAGAAGGGTTTAAATACTTGCATTAAATTATAAAAGACAAATCCTAACCCAATATGTTACAATTACCCCAAAAAGCCACATTTCATTATGGAATCAAACAGCTTATTTAATCTTTGTGTTATCTTTAGCTAAAATAACGGCAACTATAAATGAAACTAATAACTACCCTGTTACTGTTGGTATTTTCTGTACTTTCTGCAAACAGCCAGCAAACAAAAAAATCCGAAAAAAAATACCAGGGGCTTTTATGGGAGATAAGCGGCAACGGATTAACCCGGCCCAGCTATCTTTTTGGTACCATGCATGTAAGCAATAAACTGGCTTTTCATTTGGCCGATTCTTTTTACAACGCCATAAAAAATGTAGATGTGGTGGCGCTGGAAAGTAACCCCGCCAACTGGCAGGATGATTACAGTAAACCCAATATTTTTGATAAGAGTGCTTACGGCGAAGGTGGTGCTAATGCGTATAAATTTTTAGATATTCCCAACGATTACATTCATAAAAATACTTTTGCGGTTGATAAATACGAAAACAATATAAAACTTGCACTGGCTACCGAACCTGCAATGATCAATGGTATGCTGTACCGCACTTATAAAAACGGTGCCGACTTTGAAGAAGATACTTACCTGGACATGTACATTTTTCAAACCGGCAGCAAGCTGGGTAAAAAATTAACGGGGGTTGAAAATTTTGAAGAGAGCGAAAAGTTAGTAGCCGAAGCGTATAAAGATGCTGCAAAAGAAAAACGCACAAAAAATTATGATGCTGATTACAATTATGATGATTATATTAAAAGCCCTTACACATTAGAAGATGCTTACCGCAAAGGCGATTTGGATATGCTGGACAGTTTAGAAATGAAACAGTTTAACAGCAAAGCTTTTTTAGAAAAATTTTTATACAAGCGAAACGAAATTCAGGCTAACTCTATAGACTCGATTATAAAAAGTAAAACCAGTTTATTTGTTGGTGTGGGCAGTGCACATTTACCCGGCAAGCGTGGCGTAATAGAAATGCTGCGAAGCAAAGGCTATAAATTACGTGCAGTAAAAATGGGAGAGAGGGATGGCCAGCAAAAAGATGTGATTGATAAAATTCGTGTACCCGTAAGCTTTAAAAATGTACAAAGTGACGATGCCGTTTTTTCTGTGGAGATACCCGGCAATAAATTTTACACCTTCAGCAGGTTTGGCGATTTAAACACAAAGCAATATGCCGATATGGGCAACGGCGCTTATTATGTGGTAAGCCGTGTAAAAACAAATGGATTGCTTTTAGGCGATAACGAAAATACGGTGTATAAAAAAGTGGACAGTTTATTGTATGAAAATATACCTGGAAAAATTTTAAAAAGATCAACCATTACAAAAAACGGGTACAAAGGTTTTGATATTACCAACAGAACAAGGCGGGGCGATGTTCAGCGCCACAATATTTTTGTTACGCCTTTTGAAATTTTATTTTTTAAAGTAAGTGGCATTGGGGATTATGTAACCGAAGGTGGTGAAGCAAACCGTTTTTTTACATCCATAAATATTACACCAGCTGGCGAAACTAACTGGGTAAACTTTAAACCTGCAACCGGCGGCTTTGAAATTAAATTACCGCATGCACCTTTACTGCAAAAAGATGAAGGCCGCGACAGACTGGAATATACTGCTGCCGATAATAAAGAAAAAACTTCGTACACTTTAATGAAAGCCAACATCCACAATTATGGTTTTATTGAAGAAGATACTTTCGATTTGAATTTGATGGAGGAAAGTTTTGCATCATCAGACATTATTGAAAAACAAATTTTCCGCCAGCAGGGTAAATGGCAGGGCTACCCCACATTGTATTGCAAATACAAACATAAAGATGGCACACAAACTTCGGTAAGGTATTTATTGCAGGGGCCAAATTATTTTGCACAAATAGCCCACTACACTACCGAAACAAAAAATGTGCTGCAGTATTTCGATTCTTTTAAAATTATACCATTTATTTATCCCGAAGTAAAACTTAGGGTAGATACCGCAATGCATTTTACGGTGCAGTCGCCCATTTTTCCGGATGCCAAAAAGCAAAACGATTTAATGGAATCGATTAAAAATATGATGGGTACTTATGGGGTTGATGATGAGGAGACCATGCCGGAGTTTGGTATTAAAACAATTGGTACCGATACCATTGGCGAAAAAATATTTGTGGCCTGGGCAAAAGCACCTAAAAATACTTTTGAAAAAGACTCTGCAAAATTATTTACCAACAGCGACTATAATTTTGCAGGACAGGGCAATAAGAATAAAAGCTATTTGTATTTAAAAAAAGACAGTGGCATTAGTGCCGGCGGAATGCGGTATTTATTTCAGCAGGTAACAGATACCAACAGCAGCCGCACCATTATTTCAAAAGCATTTTATAAATCTGGGAATTATTTTGCAGTGGTTGCTTTAACGGATACCATTACACCAGGAAGCAGTTTTCTGTATAATTTTATTGAAACTTTTGCACCATCCGATACAGTAAAGGGAGAATCGCCTTTTGTAAAACGCAATGCCGAATTTTTTAAAGATTTCTCCAGTAAAGACAGCGCCACTCATGCCAAAGCCATGAAGCGGTTTAAAAATATAGAATTTGATTCGGCCGACGTACCTTCTCTTAAAAAAATAATTGATACACTCAGCTGGAAAACTAAAGATTACCTGCAGCTAAAACAAGATTTTATTGGCAGGCTGGAAGAAACAAAAGACAGCACACTGGTAACGTATTTAAAACAATTATACGTTGCCTCAGGCGATACTGCCGATTTGCAAAACACAGTGCTGAATACTTTGCTGGGTATGCAAACAAAAAAATCTTTTATTGCCTTTAAAGACTTAATAATTAATGAACCGCCGGTAGTAACATCTCGTAACAGTTCCGCTAATTACGACTATGGTGATGTGATTAGTAAAATGGGTAACCTTACTAAACTATTAGCCAAAACAAAAAACAGTTATGATGATTTTGGCGGAAGCTGGTATCCGCTTTACGATACCCTTTCGCTTGCTAAAGTTATTTTTCCTGAAATATTGCAGTTAATAAATTTAGATGATTACAAAGGCAATGTGATGGAATTGCTTACCGCAATGGTGGACAGTGGTTATGTGGAAGCAAAAGATTACGAACAGTATTTTACAAAATTTTATACCGAAGCAAAACAGGAATTAAAGAAAGAAAGAGCCAGTGAAAGCCAGAAAGCAATTGCCAAAGCAGAAAAAGCCAATAAAGCTGATGACGATGATGAAACATCATATAACCGTAACAGCGATGGCGACAGTGGCAACGAATTATTGCAAAGCTATGCTGTGCTCTTAATGCCTTACTGGGATAAAAACCCCGGCGTGGTAACTTTTTTTGATGATGTAATGAAATTAAAAAACAAACAGATAAGGTTTACAACCATGCTGCTGTTGTTGCGAAATAAAAAAAGTATCCCTGATACTTTATTGAATTTTTATGCAGCAAATGATGAATACAGGATTGATTTGTACCGCCAATTGAAAAAAGCAAAACTGCTGGATAAATTTCCTGCCAAATACAACAACCAGTTAGATTTGGTAAAAAGTGTTTTGGTAAACAGATCCTCTTATCAAAAATATGATACCCTTGCCTTGCTGGATAAAATGCCCGTATCTTTTAAAAATATAAAAGGTGTAGTGTATTTTTTTAAATACAAAAATAAAAAAGAAGAAAAAAAGTGGAAGATAATTTCTTACGGCCTGCAGCCGGAAAACGCTAAAGAATTTGATGATGATAACGATGATTTTACTTCGGTAAGTGCTTACAGTTACGGCAGGGGCGATGATAATAAATTAGATGAAGACAAACCGGTGAAAGAGCAGTTGCAGAAATTATTAAAAACAATGTTGTACAAAATGCACAGCAGTGCATCAGAATTTTATAATGCCGGTTACGACAGTGATTACAGCGATATTATAACTGAAAGAATTAAAACTAACCGTTATTGATCAGTAAGCAGTTGCCGCCCCGGTATAGCCTCAATTAATTTTTGTGTGTATTCGTTTTGCGGATGATGATAAATTTGTTCGGCATCACCCTGCTCTACAATTTTTCCTTTGTGCATTACTAAAATCCTGTCGCTTACATATCTTACTACAGAAAGATCATGCGATATAAAAATGGAGGTAAAACCAAATTCTTTTTTTAGGCCATTTAAAAGATTAAGCACCTGTGCCTGTACACTTACATCTAAGGCCGAAACACTTTCATCAAAAATTAAAAAAGAAGGATTTAATGCCAAAGCCCTGGCAATACAAATGCGCTGGCGCTGGCCGCCGCTAAACTGGTGAGGGTAGCGGTTAAAATGGTCGGGCAATAAACTTACTTTTTCCAAAAGCTCCATTACTTTTTCTTTTCGCTGAATGGTATTATCTAAAACACCGTGTACTTTTAATGGCTCCAGTATGGCGTTGCCAATAGTAATACGTGGATTTAAAGAACCATAAGGGTCCTGAAAAACAATTTGCAGATCTTTACGCATGCTGCGGAGAGCAGCTGATTTTATTTGCGTAATATCTTTTCCTTCTAAATAAATTTTACCCTCAGTTGGTTGTATTAAATGTAAAATGGTTCGGCCCAAAGTTGTTTTGCCGCAACCGCTTTCGCCAACAAGGCCCACAGTTTCTCCCTGCAATACTTCAAAACTTACATTATCAACTGCTTTAAAAAATTGTGTGGCTTTACCAAATATTTTTTTCTTAACAGGAAAATAAACTTTTAAATTTTCAACCTGTAAAACGGTTGATTGTTGTTCGTTGATAGTTGACGGTTGTCTACATTCTGTTGTCTGTTGTCCGTCATCTGTCGTCTGCCGATCCCCGATAAAATCACTCACCACCGGTAATCGTTCTCCTTTTAATTTGCCAGAAGGCCTGCAGGCTAAAAGTGCTTTGGTATAAGGGTGCTGCGGCGATTGTAACACTTCTTTTGTCGTACCCTGCTCCACCATTTCTCCTTTGTACATCACCACAATTTTATCAGCAATATCGGCTACTACACCTAAATCATGCGTAATTAAAATGACCCCCATATTATTTTGCTGCTGTAATTCTTTAATCAGCTCCAGTATGGTTTTTTGTACAGTTACATCCAGTGCAGTAGTAGGTTCATCTGCAATTAATAAAGAGGGGTTGCAACTTATCGCCATTGCAATCATTACCCTTTGCTTTTGCCCGCCGCTTAGTTCGTGAGGATAACGGTTAATGATGGCCGCAGGGTCGGGCAGCTTTACTTTTTTAAAAAGCGCAATAGTTTTTTGTTGGGCAATTTTTCTGCTTACCTTTTCATGCAGTTGTATCACTTCCATTACTTGCCTGCCGCAGGTAAAAACCGGGTTTAACGATGTCATCGGTTCCTGAAAGATCATGGCAACATCTTTTCCTCTTATTTCATTTATGCCGGCGTCGGTTAATTTTATAAGTTCAGCAGGTTGCTTTTCTCTTCTGTAAAATAAAGTTTTACCGGTAACAGTTGCCTGTGCAGGTAATAACTGCAATAGTGATAATGCTGTTACAGATTTCCCTGATCCGCTTTCGCCAACAATGGCTACCAGTTCTCCTTTTTTTATATCAATGGAAATATTTTTTACAGCAATAGTTTTTTCTCCTTCATTGCTGAATTGTATGGAAAGGTTTTGTATGGAGAGGAGAGATGGCAATGGGGTGAGTAGTGAGTGGTGAAACGTGAGTGTTGAGTCATCAAATCGAGGGTTCACTCACGCCTGACGACTCACCATTCCGTCTAAAATTTCAAATGCCTTACTGTTAATCCGTCATTAATTAATTGTTTTAAAGAATCTATGCCAATTTTTAAATGCCGTTCAACAAAACCTGCAGTAACATTTTTATCGCTGGCTTCTGTTTTTACACCTTCGGGTACCATTGGCTGATCGCTTACTAATAACAATGCACCTGTTGGAATTTTATTAAAAAACCCTACAGAAAAAATAGTAGCCGTTTCCATATCAATGGCATAAGCCCTTACTTTTTCTAAATACATTTTAAATTCTTCATCATGCTCCCATACACGGCGGTTAGTGGTGTACACCGTACCCGTCCAGTAATCCGTTTCGTAATCTCTAATGGTGGTGGAAATTGCTTTTTGCAAACTAAACGAAGGCAGTGCAGGTACAATTGGTGGAAAATAATCATTACTCGTTCCTTCGCCTCTCATGGCGGCAATAGGTAAAATTAAATCGCCTATACTGTGCCGTTTTTTAAGGCCGCCGCATTTGCCTAAAAACAAAACTGCTTTAGGGTGAATGGCACTCAGTAAATCCATTACCGTTGCTGCACCCGGGCTGCCCATTCCAAAATTTATGATGGTAATATTATTAGCTGTGGCACATTGCATCGGCCTGTCCAGCCCAATTACTTTTACATTATTCCACTCCGCAAACATGGAAACATAATTACTGAAGTTGGTTAATAAAATATATTCACCAAAATTTTCTAATGCCTCACCGGTATATCTCGGCAGCCAGTTGTTTACAATTTCTTCTTTTGTCTTCATTATTTTTTTATTTTTTTAGGACAAGCATTTTTTCTTTGGTCATCATTGTAGAGTTTATGCTGAGGAACGAAGCATCACTCACTTGTGCAGCATACCTTTATTGAGCTTTGCTCATATTGCACCTTAAAATCAATTTCTTTTATACACTAATGAACTTTAAAAAATTTTTGCCTGTTGAAAATTATACTTTAAAAACAAAGTTATCTGTTGAAGAAGTTCGTAATCGTATTGCAAATAAAATTGAGCCCAAGAAAAATTTCAGACTCAAATTATTTAGTAATAGTGCTTCTAAACCATACGAAGGTTACGTGGCTG
>NZ_JANMUN010000089.1:0-9013 GCF_031391665.1 Ferruginibacter sp. | reverse complement strand
GCAAAAGGATACCTTTTAAAAAATGCAGACAAAACAGAAATTATAGAAGCAGTGCATACGGTTGCTAATAACGAGCCGCATTACTGCCGCCTTACTTCTCAAAAATTGGCGAGCATGGTAGCAAAAAGTAAATTCAACCTGCATTTAAAAAAAGAGAAGCCAGAATTTAATGAGAGGGAGCAGGAAATAATCCGCTACATCTGTGAAGGATTAACCAATAAAGAAATTGGCGAAAAAATATTTTTAAGTGTAAGAACAGTAGAAGGATTACGCTTAAAAATTATTGAAAAGATGAACGTAAAAAATACTGCCGGCATAATTGTATATGCCATACGGGAACATTTGTATACACCGCAGTTGTAAAAAAAATATTTTTTTAAAATATTTTTTTTACAGTTTTTCATTGGAGAAATCACCTGTTTTAAAACGCTTTTATAAAATTATTTTTTATTTTTTTTGAAAAATATTTGGCAGAATCAAAAAAATAAATTCATCTTTGCAATGCAAATAAAATTATTAACAACAAACATGTTACGCATATCACAACATATTGAAGCGATGAATTGTTTTAGTCCGAAAGGGGATTATAATAATTGCGGGGCATGTTATGCTGATGAATAAGTATCAAAACTAATTCCTTATAACTTAAGCCCCGCCTGAAACAGCGGGGTTTTTTGTGCCCCCATCCCCTAAAGGGGCGGCGGAGAAGTTAGCGAAGAATGAGTTATTAATTAAAAAATAAAAATGCATCAACAAAAGGATAAACAACAAATAGCAAAACGAAGTTTATTACTAAACTGGTATAAAATATTTATGCCGGCAGGCCAGGGTATGCATTTTAGTAATACAATAAATGAAGATAACATAACACGACTGTGTGTAAAGCGAATGAGTGAATAAAAAAAACTTGTTGAGCAAAAGCCCGGTCGAATTAAAAAACGACCGGGCTTTTTTTATGCCCTAAAATAAAATTAAAGGCAATGACATTTTTAATTGTAGTATGGTTAATACAGGCTTTTGCAGAAGCCATTTTTAACCGCATAAAAAAACGCATAAAATAATTAGATGCAGAAGGAGGAATAAAGCTTTCCCCGTGAGATGCAACGGGGAAGCTTTTTAAAATGTTCTTTGATTGGTTTTAATTTTTTAAAATATGGAAGTATTCCGATTGGCCGGATACTCCACCTGGACTGGAGAGGCTACAGGTTCGAATCCTGTCTTCTATACTAAATGGTCTGTTAGTCTAAATGGTTCAGGATGTCAAGCTTTCTACTTGAAGATACCAGTTCGAATCTGGTACAGACTGCAAACCCTTGAAACGTAGTGTGCAGTGCTGCTTCAGCCAGCACTCCGCTATACTGGTTCGTTAGTGTAACGGCTAACATTTCTGATTGTCTATCAGAAGCTATGAGTTCGATTCTCATACGAACCGCAAAAAAAATTATTGAGTGGTGTAATGGCAACATTTCAGAATTTGACTCTGAAGTTGATAGTTCTCCCGATGCATCGGGACTCGATAACAAAAAAAATTGCAGTATATGCGTTGATGGCGGCGTGCCGGTCTTCCAAATCGGAGGAGAGTGTTCGAATCACTCATACTGCACTTGGTAAATGTTGGCTCTAGCTTATTTGGTAAAGCACTGCACTGTGAATGCAAAGAACAGGGTTCGAAACCCGGAGTCAACCAATGCGGTTGGGTGTAATGGTAACATCATCTTCTTCCTCTTTTTCTAAGAGGTAAACATAAGAGGATTGTATTCGGTTCAAATCCGAAAGCCGCACCAAATTGGTTTATAGTTCAATGGATAAGAATACTACGCTACGAACGTGGGGATACAAGTTCGAATCTTGTTAGACCAACTAAATTGACTTATAGCTTAACGGTGAGAGCAGTTGCCTTATATGCAAAAGGTTATTGGTTCGAATCCAATTAAGTCAACAAAAAAATAAAATTGTGACTTGGTGTAATGGTAACATGCTGGTCTCATAAGCCAGAAGATGCAAGTTCGAATCTTGCGGTCGCAACAAAGATGATTTAGCTCAATGGTAGAGTATTACGCTGATACCGTAAAGGTTGAAAGTTCGAATCTTTCAGTCATCACAAAATAGTTTCGTAGCTCAATGGTTAGATGCACCGAACTTTTAATTCGGGGGTTGTGAGTTCGAGTCTCACCGGAACTACATTGTTTGAACGGGGATTTGGGTAGATGGAATGATTAAAAGGATTTTGGTTTCAGTAATCTTTCTAATCCTATCAATCTTTTAAAATCTTCGTTCATACAAAAATAATAATGGATGAATAGCTCAATGGTAGAGCAGATGTTTGTTAGGCATCATGTTGAAAGTTCGAATCTTTCTTCATCCTCAAAAAATGTGAGTGCGGCGAAGTTGGAGAGTCGTAGCGGTCTGTAACACCGTTGCCTTCGGGTTCAATAAGTTCGAATCTTATCACTCATACAAATGGAGAGAGTCCGGTTGGTCATGGATGCTGTCTTGAAAACAGACTGGGTATAACAGCCTCAAGAGTTCGAATCTCTTTCTCTCCGCAAAAAAATATTTTGGAGAGTTGGCAGAGCGGTAATGTAGTGGTTTGCTAAATCATACATCGGTAAAACGGTGCAAAGGTTCGAATCCTTTACTCTCCGCAAACGTCCTGCTGGCAGACATGGCTGTATGCATTCGACTGCAAATCGAAAGAAGGAAGTTCGAATCTTCCGCAGACTCGATAAAATAAAATTGTTTGATAACAGATGAATTCGATAATGAGGAAAAAAGAAATCAATCAACAAATCTGTAACAAACAAATGGACGAATAACTCAATTGGTAGAGTGCCGGTTTGAAGAACCGGTAGTGTAAGTTCGAGTCTTGCTTTGTCCGCTAATGTGTGAACGGAGATTTGGGTAGATGAAAATGATTAAAAGGATTTTAGTTTACAGCAATCCTTCTAATCCTGTCAATCTTTTTAAATCCCCGTTCAGACAAAAAATAAAAAGTGAGTAAAGATCACCAAAGAAAAAATGTTGAACGGGGCGTCGCCAATGTCGTCACATCAAGGAACAAAAGTTGGATAACAAAATTTAATGTCCCGAAGGGGATTAAGAAAAATTTAAAAAAATGGAACAGCAACAGCAATGGAGAAAACTTAACGGACAAAAAATACTTTGTTCAATTGAAGATGAAGTAAGGGCAACAATTATCAGAGAAAAAGAAATGGGCCATGAATTAAAAGTATGCATTGGTACCGACAGCCAGGTGAAAGGGAAGGAAACTGAATTTGCTACCGTGATAGTTTTTATACGAAAAGGTAAAGGTGGTTTTATGTACATCTGCAACGAAACCACTTTGCAAAAAATGAGTATTAAACAACGGATGCTGGTGGAAGTTGCAAAGAGTATTGATGTGGCTTATCCGTTGTGCAATATTTTTAGCCGCTACAGTGTAGATATGGAAGTGCATGTGGATATTAACACTAACCCCAACTTTAAAAGCAATGATGCTTTAAAAGAAGCTATGGGATATATTTTGGGAATGGGGTTTGTGTTTAAAGCCAAACCTGATGCTTTTGCCAGCAGCAGTTGTGCTAATAAAATTGTGCAGTAATGCAAGCCCTAAATCCCCTCCCGAAAAAATCGGGATAAATTCCTGGGACTTGAAAACTGTATTAGAATTAAATAGAAAAATAATTAACAAGATTAAAATTTAAAAAATGAAAAAGTTAAATACCAGTGATAATAATTTGATGAAAAGAAATTTAATTAAACGCAGAAAAATATTTTCTGCAGGGTATAAATAAATTATCATGGCAAAGAAAAATAAAACCGAAAGAGAAAAGCAGTTATTAAAAACAGCGGCGCAGGAAGCTGTGATTGCACAGGCACTGCAATTTTCCAGGAAAAGGTTTAAAAAATTTGAAGATATCATCGTGCAATTGTATTTGGGCGCAGATCTTAGCTTTTCATTTTCTGACAGAAGAATATGGAAAATAAATGAGTGCTTTAATAATTTTTCTTCCAAAGTAAAAGCTGCGGACAGAAAAATTTTGAAGGATGTATTGATACTGCTTGATGCAAAAAGTGAATTAGTAAGTGGTGAAGCATACATTCAGGTGTTGTACAACATGGTCCAGTTTCGTGCATATTGGAAACAGGATGTGTTTAAATGGAAACCAATAACAAAGCAACCTGCGGCACAGGTAAAAGAATTGGCTGCTTATCTTTTTTGTAAATATAAAATTCCTGATTTTTTATACCAGGGTTTGTATGAAACAAAAAACATGCAGTACATACAATGGTTGATGCACCTTGGAGATGGAGGAAGGGTGAAAGAAATGAAAAATATTCCCATTCCATTTACGCAAAAGATGGGGCATTATTTTTTACTGGCTCCAGCAAAATTTTCTATAGCCGAAGCATTGCGATGGGCACAGGTTAAAGGATTAAACGGCGAAGATAGATTGGCGGAAAGAATAACATATTCATGGATGGGTACAAAAACTTACGATAACGAAGGTTTTTGGGAAAGCTTTATCAGGTTGGTAATGAATGGCGGCATGTTTAACCTGAATAAACTAACAGAGTTAATTGATTATGTAAGAGAAGAAAAAAGAGTAAACAGCAATTATACTTTAAAGGGAAGAACCTTGCAATCTTTATTTAGGCAGAGTGATGTATGGCATAGCCATTTTTCAAACAGCAGGACTAACCAGGTTTGGAAACCTTGCGGTATTGAAGGCTACAGAGCAGAAAAAAAATCTGAAGTAGTTGTATTGGAAGAGTTGACAGAATCGAGAAAATTAACGGAAGAAGGAAAAACGATGAAACATTGTGTGGGTTCTTATGCTTTTTATTGTGCTAAAGGAAAGTCGGCAATTTTTTCTTTGCGTAAATATTCCGGCGGCATACTGCTGGATATAATGGCAACCATTGAAGTGAATTTGGCTTTGCAAAGAGTAGTACAGGCAAAAGCAAAAATGAATAAACCTGTTAGTGAAGAAGCAAAAAAGTATATGGAAGCATGGGCAATGAGTGAAGGACTTGTATTGAATCCTTATTTGTAAAAACAAAAGAATTTAAAATGGAAAATATTACCAGTCAAAAAATGATAAATGCCAACAGCATTTTTGATAATGGATTTTTATGTGGCAAATCGCTTTACCTGTATTGCTTTGGGCATATACCCAGTGCCAATTATATCAACAACATTAATGGCGAAAAAGCATTTGCAGCTATTAAAGAAAGGTTTAGTCATTTAATAAAGTCAGTGCATGGGTACCGCTATTACGATACTAAGAAAAAACGCTATGTTTTTGATGAAACTTTTATGATTATGCAAAATGGTTGTGTGATGGAATTTGATACGAACTTCTGCGAAATTTATCACGGCGGTATGCAAGATGATTTTATAAACGATTGCACCAGCCTGATGAAAAAGTTTAAAGAAAAGCAACGCAGAAAACCACTGGAGATTAACTTGATCAGCAGAGGAAGAAACGGACTGGAGCTAAAGCAACTGGAAGTAAAAAGAACAAAGTTAAACCTGGATCTTTTTTACGAAGATGATTTTAAAACAGTGAGTGATACAATATGCAAACGGTTGACAAAAGATAAAGACAAAGGCATTGTATTGCTGCATGGATTACCCGGCACCGGCAAAACCACCTACCTCCGCTACCTGATTGGTAAAATTAAAAAGCGGGTATTGTTTGTGTCGCCCAATGTAGCGGCAGATATTACCAGCCCGGACTTTATTGAGTTGCTGGTGAGTAACCCTAATAGTGTATTGATAATTGAAGATGCAGAAAATGTAATTATGGATAGAAAGATAAGTGGTAATGCATCGGTATCTAATTTATTAAATATTTCTGATGGGTTGCTGGCAGATTTTTTAAATGTACAATTGATTTGCACTTTTAATAATTCGCTTACACTGGTAGATAGTGCATTGATGCGAAAAGGAAGACTGATTGCTAAATATGAATTTGGAAAATTAAGTGCAACAAAATCGCAACGCTTATCTTATCATTTGGGTTTTACTAACCACATTACAAAACCGATGACGATAGCAGAAATTGCTAACCCGAATGAAAAAGACAATGTGATAGAAAGAACGGAAGTGTTTGGTTTTAGAAGGCAGGAAGTGATGATGAATTAATTTAGGTAGTTGCAAGAGAAGTCAAGTTTCAAAAACTTGACTTCTCTAATCCAGATACAACTCCTGCATCAAACGCATTTTTCTTTTTATCTGCCGCACAATATTGTTAGGCGATAAAATTTTAATGCCTTCGCCAAAACCAAAAAGTTCACGTTCCATTTCAAAATTGGGGATTACTGCAATAGTGAAATGAGAGCCGCCTTTTACTTCTTCCACTATTTTTTGCGACGCATGAATAGGTTTGGTTTTAATATAAGGCGCATGCAATGCACTTGCCCAAAATAAAATAGTGGTAGGCTGCTCGGCATAGTTACGGGTTACGCCGATAATATCATTAAAATAAGTATGCGGCTCAAATTTTTTGTGCTGCACAAAAAGTTCTTTGTCTTGTGCTGTAATGTTTTGAATACGGTCTAAAGCAAAAGTGATAATTTCTTTGCCCTGCTTTTTCATACCCAGTATAAACCAGCGGTTGCGGTATTCTTTAAGCAGGTAAGGATAAAAAATAATATCGGCTGCCTGGCGTGCTTTAAAAGATTGGTAAGTGAGCAGCAGCGTGGTTTTATTTACAATGGCTTTGTATAAAATATCCAGCCATTCAATACCGGTGAGCAGATCATTTTTTTCAAAATCGATTACGGATGCCTGCTGGTGTTGTTCGCTGTAAATTTTGTCTTCCAGTTTATTTACCATTTCGCTCACTTCGTTAAAGTGGCTGAAACCTTTAAACTGGCGCAGCAAATGCGATACTTCCTGCAATATGCCCAGGTCTTGCGTAGTAAGCGGACTATTGGCAATGGAATACTCCGCATCCTCATAAGTATAAAACTTTTTGTCTTTTACTATGATGGGTGCATTGTAACCTAATGAATCACTTCGCATGGCATTCAGATCTAGCCGAATGGTACGCATGCTGATGCTGGTATGCATGCCTTCGTATTCGTACAGGGCTTCATTGCAGGCATCGATCAAATCCTCAATAGTCCATTTGCGGCGGCGGTTTTGCAGGCATTTGTCGATGGTGCGGTAGCGGATTAAGGCATTGCGGTTTACAGGCATTTTGAATATTTTTTTAAAAATAAGGAAAATATTTTTTACTGTGCAAATAGATTGCACAGGTGGGTTTGAGATTTGTGTTATCAAAGTAAAAACAAGAAGTTCTTTAAAATATTGTTGATGAAAACACATCAACGGAAGAGTTCCGTTAACACGGAAATGGGTATTAGTATGTTGACAGCGAACCGGATGAGTGTTTTTAAAACACCATAGTGCAGACGCAGTAGCTATCTGTATGCTGTTGCATCAATATGCAGTGTCCACCATAACCTGTGGGTCAGGGGTTCGATTCCCTTTCCCGATAAAATCGGGATAGCTCAGTTGGATAGAGCAACAGAAACATGTGGGTTCGACTCCCACTCCCGCCGCAGGCGGGATGGCGAAACTGGTAAACGCAAAGCACTTAGGATGCTTCTCACAGAAGTACACCACTTCTTAAAAAATGGTGATGCATTAAAGTAGAAATTGCGTTGTCTGCTGTTTGTAAAAGTGTTGCAACTTTTACAGCGAGCAAATTCAGTAAACGCTTTGCAAATGACAAAATTAGCAGGTAGCAAATGACACTTTGTTTATTTAATCGTTACCGGGTACGCCGGGTAAATAATAATAAACCAACTGTCAGCCCGAATCTGATAACAAATCATTTCCGTGATTACAGAATGGCAACCAATTTCAACTTTATTAAAACAAAATTTAATCAGCGCCATCTGAGAAATCAGCGGGCAAAATAAAAACAAAATGAAACAAGTAAAAATTAACGCCTACCAAATAGCATTGGTATTTAAAAATGGCGTTTACAAAAAAATGTTGCAGGAAGGAAACTATTGGTTATGGTTTAACGAAACCGTATTGATATACGATGTAACCAAACAGTTTAATACATCTGCAGAATTAAACATTCTGTTGCAGGATGCTGCATTAGCCAACGCTTTGCAGGTAATTGAAGTAAGCGATAATGAAATTGTATTGCAATACCAGGATGGTTTGATGAAACAGGTATTAACTGCAGGCCGTTATGCTTTTTGGAAAAACGCAGTCAACAACTATGAATTTATAAAAGCCGACATCAGCAAAATAGACATTACTGAAAACATCAGTCGTGCTGTGTTGCAAAACAAATTGGTAGCACCTTATGTGCGTAGTTACACTGTAGAAAATTACGAGCAAGCGGTGTTGTTCATAGACGGTAAGTATGCACAAATATTGCCAGCCGGTATTTATTACTGGTGGAAGAACAGCATTACCATTGTAGTGGGTAAAGCCGATACCCGTATGCAGCAAATAGAGATCAACGGACAAGAAATTTTGACTAAAGACAAAGCTGCATTGCGTATAAACGGTTATGCCCAGTACAAAGTGGTGGATATTGAAAAAGCAATTTTGCAAAACAAAGATTACGAAAAGCAATTGTACGTAACCTTTCAGTTAGCATTACGGGAGTATATAGCCGCTTATGGTTTTGATGAATTACTGGAGAAAAAAGCAGCTATAGCACCATTTATTTTAGAAGCAGTAAAAACTGCTGCCGAAAATTTGGGTGTTGCCGTAAACAGTTTCGGTATCCGGGATATTATTTTGCCAGGCGATGTAAAAGACATCATGAACAAAGTGTTGGTGGCCGAAAAAAATGCACAGGCCAACAGCATCATGCGTAGGGAAGAAACTGCCAGCACCCGTAGTTTGTTAAACACTGCCAAATTAATGGAAGACAATACCATGTTGTGGAAATTGAAAGAGATGGAATACGTTGAAAAAATTGCCGACAAAATCAGCAACATCAGCGTAAGTGGTAATGGTGCCTTGATT
>NZ_JANMUN010000038.1:0-17718 GCF_031391665.1 Ferruginibacter sp. | reverse complement strand
CCCAGTTAAAACGCACCAAGGTTACAAATTTAGATCTGCGTTATGAACTTTATAACAAGCCTGGTGAAGTATTCAGTGCAGGCGTATTTTATAAATATTTTAAAGACCCTATTGAGCAATTATTTAATGAAGGCATTGGTGGTGCAAGCACCTTCAATTATCAAAATGCAGAAAAAGCATATTCCGCAGGCATTGAGTTAGAGCTTAGAAAAAAACTGGATTTTATTTCAGAAAAAATACAAAATTTTACTTTTCAATCAAACGTAGCAGTAATAAAAAGTAAAGTAACTGATGCTAAGTTTAGTTTAGACAGGAGCTTACAGGGCCAATCCAATTACCTTATTAACCTTGGCCTTTTATACGATGTACCTAAATATGGTTTAAATGCCACGGTACTTTTTAATTTAATTGGCGAAAGAATATTTTTAGTAGGTGATAAAGCTGCAGGCGCATCATCGCCGGATGTATATGAAGCACCACGTCCTTTATTAGATTTTCAATTAGCAAAAAAAATAGCGAAAGGTAAAGGCGAAATAAAAATGAATGTGTCTGACATCATTAACAAGGTGCAATATTTTTATCAAAACGCCAACAGCTCAAATGCATTTCAAAAAAATACTGATGCCTACCGTTTTACCAGAAGGTTTGGTACTGCATTTAATTTCAGCATTAATTACTCCTTATAATTTTTAACTTTTTAAAACATAAAAAACAAAATGAAAAAGTACATTTTAATTCTATCAGCCATTATTGCATTGAGCAATACCGCTTGCAGAAAGATTGAAACAGACGGGCAAATACAAGTGGTTACTATTAACACTGGTGGTGGCACTGGCACTACAGGCCAGACTATTACAGTAGAAGGACGTATTACCTCGGATACTACCTTTAAAAAAGCCAATACCTACATCTTAAAAGGTTTAGTGTATATAGCCAACAATAAAACATTAACCATTGAAGCAGGCACCACAATTAAAGGGTCTTTTAGTGGTAGCGATGTGGCTGCATTAATAATTACCCGTGGTGCAAAAATTGTAGCTAATGGTACTGCAACCGAGCCTATTGTTTTTACCTCTGCCAGCCCTAACCCACAAAGTGGCGATTGGGGTGGTATTGTAATTTGTGGTAAAGCGCCTATTAATACCAGCTTTAATGGCACTGCCGGTTTGTTTGAAGTAGAAGGCGGCGTTAATAATGCAACAGGTGATGGTTTAGCCGGAAGTGGTGATGCTGTTGTGCCTGCTGCCATAGCTGATGACAACTCTGGTGTTTTACGTTATGTAAGAATTGAATATGCAGGTTATGCATTTCAGCCCGATAAAGAAATTAACAGTTTAACTATGGCTGCTGTAGGCAGCAAAACTGTAATAGAAAATGTACAAACTTATTTAGCAAAAGATGATGCTTTTGAATGGTTCGGTGGTACTGTAAATTGCAAATACCTGGTAGCTTATAAAACACAGGATGATGATTTTGATACTGATAACGGCTACAGCGGTAAAGTACAGTTTGGCTTATCAATCAGGGATTCATTAATTGCAGATGCCTCAAGATCGGAAGCATTTGAAAGCGATAACAATGCAGGTGGTACTACTGCCACACCAAAAACATCAGTAGTATTCAGCAATATGACAGCTATTGGCCCAAGGGCTACAGCTTCAAATGTGGGCAGTTCGCTATACAGGGCTGGTGCACACATCAGAAGAAACTCAGAAATGTCTTTGTTTAATTCTGTAATTATTGGATGGCCTTTGGGTATAGATGTAGATGGAACTACAGGCACTGCAACCAGTGCAAATGTTGGTACTGGTTTAGTATTGTCTAATATATTTTTAGGCGGCAATACCGATAGTATTAAATATTCTGCACCTACCGGTTCTACTTATACCACTGCCGATTTGGTAACTTATTTTAAAGGCGCTGCACAGGCAAATGCCATATTAAACGGCTCCGTTCCTTCTAGTTTATTTGTACAGCCATTTAACTACGTTGCTCCTGATCCAACTCCTTTTGGAAATGCAGTAAGTATCGTAGGTACAATAAGTGGTACTATTACTCCAAGAGCCAGCTTTACTAATGCAAAAGTTACTGATCCTTTCTTTACACAAACTAATTTTATAGGTGCTATTGCCCCATCTGGCGCATTAGCAAGCTGGTGGAAAGGCTGGACAAGATTTTAATTAGTAATTCAAATAGTAAATACTTAAAATCCCGGTTAAAATACTGGGATTTTTTAATAACATTTAAATAATTTTTCTGTAACCATTTAGTAATGCTGCAGCAGCACCTTGCACACAGAAATATAAACTACTTTAATTAAATTTTCTTAAGCAATAAAGCAAGTTTTTCTCATGCTTGAAACGCACCCTTTATTCTTATCGGGTGCTTTTTTGTTTACACTTCTGTGTTAAATTAATGTTACCAAATTGTTACTATGCACATTTAAAACACATTCTTTTTCACATAGTGTATTTAAATATTTTTGAAATTATATTCACACTCTCTTAAATAAATAAAACTATAGTTTATGAAATGGGTTAGCGTAAACAATGGTACTGCACAGGAAAGTTTTGAATTATGGGAAACCGATACAAAAGTGGCAGATATTTCCTTTAGTAAAAGTACACGTATTGCAAGGTTTGTAAGTAAATTAAGCAAGCGGCTTTTCTTTTTTGAAAGAAGAGGCTTACTAACGCCTAAGGCTATTATTAAAAATGAGTACGGTATAAAAATGGGTAAGGTAGAAGAAACAAAACCGGGTACAGGCAAAGGCTATGTGGAGTTAAACGATAAAAAATATTTTTTTGTTTATAACGAAAACAATTCCGGCGAGTTAATGCTTTACGATGAAGCTATGCAAACAAGCCTGCTTACCTGCAGTTTTAATACCTTATCAGCAGGCTTTAATAAAACAAAATCTTTGCTGGATACTAAATTCCCCAGTTTACTGATGGCGCTTTGCTGGTATGTTTTTCAACCGCAGGGTGTTATTGTTACAGAGGCTGTTGCCTGATTTTTTATTTAATATTTATATAATACCCTCTTAATAATTACTTTATGTTATAGGTGTTTCTTTGCAAAACCTCTGTAAATGAAAATTATTATCCTGCTCATCTGTTGCTTTTTTACAAAGCAAATATTTTCTCAATCCGATACTGTATCCCCTAACATTTTTATTATTACCACCGATGGCTTTCGCTGGCAGGAAGTTTTTAATGGTGCTGATTCGGTTATACTCCACAATACACATTATGTAAAAGATACTGCCCTGCTAAAGCAAATGTTTTGGGATACCAATGTTGATGAAAGAAGAAAAATGCTGATGCCCTTTGTGTGGAAAACTTTAGCAAAGCAAGGGGCAGTTTATGGTAACAGAAATTATGATAATAAAGTATCCGTAGCCAACCCTTACCGTTTTTCTTATGCCGGTTACAACGAAATTTTTACCGGCTATGCCGACAACTCTATAATTGCCAACCGAAAAAAATATAACAGTAACCAAACTGTTTTAGATTTTTTAAATGACCAGCCGGAGTATAAAAATAAAGTAGCCGCTTTTACCAGCTGGAACTTATTTGAATATATTTTTAATAAAAAAGAAAGTGCCATTTATTTAAACAGCGGTTACCAAACTATTGCACATGATTCGCTTACTGATACAGAAATACTGGCCAACGGTGTGCAGCAGCATGCTGTAGATAATTTACAAAGTACCCGAAATGATATGCTTACTTTTGTAACCGCAAAAGAATATATACAGACTAAGCACCCTAAAGTAGTGTACATTGGCTTTGGCGAAACCGATGAATATGCACATGGCGGCAATTATGATGCGTACCTGCAAAGTGCCCATTTATTTGATGAATACCTTTCGCAACTCTGGTATTTGGTAAACAAAGATCCGTTTTATAAAAATAATACCAGCTTTATCATTACTACTGATCATGGCCGTGGCAATAAAGCCAATAATTGGGTGCGCCACGATATGTTTACTAAAGGGAGCAGCAGCAGTTGGCTGATGACTTTAGGAAGTGAGTTTGAAACTAAAGGTGAAGTAAAAACTGATACAGAAATTTATAATAAACAGCTTGCGCAAACTATTGCCCTTTTACTGGGATATAATTTTACTGCTGAACATTCTGTTGCAGATGCTGTATTTATGCAGGCAAAGTTGAAAACTCCCCAAGCTAAATAGTTTTATTAGTTGCAGTTGAATAATTTGTTATTATTATTTTTACTTCCCCGGTTTAGGGTTTATAGTTTTTTTGTTTGTTGATTTTATTTTTACAGCCTTGATAACTGCTTTTTTTGCCGGAGGAATTTTAATGCCGGCAACCAATTTTTTAGCTACTTTTTTAATTCTTTTTTTAAATTTCTTTTCCCCAAGCTCTACTTTCAGGGAGGTTAAAGAAGTATTTAACTGTTCTGTTACTGCTTTCAGTGTATTTTCACTGGCCTTAATGGTTTTTTTAACTGCTTTTTTCTTTGTTGACATTGATAGTTATATTAAATGATAACACAAATTTAATATAAGCTTACCATTTCTAATGTTAAGTTTTATTGTACAAACCGATAACCGCATATTTATTTTGCAAAAAGATTGATGGAAATACGAAGGAAGTAACATTGCTTTAATACTATGGTAATAATTAGGTAAACCACTACCTGTAATTTGCAATATAAAAATTAGCTGATGCAAACTAACCCTTCTGCACTTCGCCTAAGCAAAATATATTTTGCAGGGCTGTTACTTGTTTTATTGATTGGTATACTTTTTTTGCTGGCTAATGGTAAAACAGCTGCCTTTATTTCTCTTAACAGTTACCACCCTTTTTTATTAAATGTATTTTTTATAAACTACACTTTTATTGGTGATGGTATATTTGCCCTTTGCCTTATTGCAGCAATGTTTTTTTATTATAAAAGAAAACAACAGGCACTTGCACTACTGTATTCCTTTTTAATTTCGGGTATTGTGGTACAAATAATAAAGAATCTAATTGACTCACCAAGACCAAAATTATTTTTTGAATCGGGCCAATACCTGCATTTTATTGATGGCGTAACCCTTGCTAATAATTCCAGCTTCCCATCGGGGCACACCGCTACAGCATTTGCCATTGCCACAGTAATAGTATTAATGATGAAAGATAAAAGCTGGCAGTTGTTTATTTTGATTGCTGCAATACTTGTTGGTTATTCCCGTATTTATCTTGCACAGCATTTTTTGCTTGATGTGATGGTGGGTGCAGTAATCGGCAGCAGTTCCGGTGCACTGGCTGTTTATTTAGCTAAAAATATTAAGGGTATAAAAAAATCAGTAAAAAAAATGCACCGCTTATCTCATAATACTTCATCCGCACCATCAGCTCTTCAGCCATTATGAGTACTATAATTGATGGCCGGTTTTTAAAATTTGGCCTCGTTGGCTTAAGTGGTATGGCAATAGATTTTTCTGTTACATGGTTTTGTAAAGAAATAATAAAGGTTAATAAATATATTGCTAACTCCTTAGGATTTTGCGCTGCTGTTATCAATAATTTTTTATTGAACAGGTACTGGACATTTGAAGACCATACGCACCCTTTTGGCGAACAGTTTTTAAAATTTGCATTGGTATCTGTAAGCGGCCTGTTGATAAATAATTTACTTTTATTCCTTTTGTTAAAGCATTCAAAAAAGAATTTTTACATCTTAAAATTTGCTGTAACCGGCCTTGTTTTTTTCTGGAACTACTTTGTAAATTTTCTTTTTACTTTTAATTGATTTCTGTTGAATTATAAAAAGAAAACATTGTTGCTAATTGCAGTTGCAACAGTGATACGGTGTATTACTGCCAGTTGTACAGAACTGGGTAATGATGAAGTGTATTACCGCATGTATGCACAGCAGCTTCAATGGAATTATTTTGATCATCCACCGATGGTGGGATGGTTGATAAGGTTTACCACTGCCAACCTTTTTTTTGATAATGAATTTTTTATTCGCCTTGGTGCGACAGCATCGGCTGCCGCAACTACCTGGATATTTTTTTTGTGTGGAAAAAAATTAAATAATGAGTACACAGGCTTTTTAGCCGGGGTAATTTATACAGCCACTATTTATGGAAGTATAATCGCAGGCACCTTTATTTTGCCCGATTCACCTCAAATGGTTTGCTGGGCAGCAGCCTTGTATTTATTGATTGATTTTGCACCATTGAATGCTGTTAACACAATAAGCAAAAAGAAAATTTTATTATTTGGTATCATAGCAGGACTTGGTATGCTTTGTAAAGTTCACACTGCTTTTTTATGGTTAGGTTTTTTACTCTACATTATTTTTTATAACAGGCAATGGTTGAAAGAACCTGTACTTTATCTCTCAGGTATAATTACTTTACTATTTTTTTACCCTGTAATACAATGGAATATCAATAATCATTTTGTTACTTATCTCTACCATAGTAACAGAGTGAATGTATCGGAAGGTGGTTTTAATATCAATTCTTTTTTAACTTTTACTGCCGGCCAGGTATTTTACTGCAACCCGGTAATTTTCTTTTTACTTGCTATTGGTACTGCCGCTGCATTTAAAAATAGACCACCCATTTTACCATCGCAAAAAAGGATATTGTTGTTGTGCAGTTTACCTCTCATTATTATTGCTGCTATTGTTTCTCTTTTTAAAGATGTACTGCCTCACTGGACTGGGCCGGCATACAGCGGACTTATTTTATTAACTGCCTGCTATCTTAGCCAACAAAGTCCTGCTTTACAAATAAGTTTAATGCCAAAACCTTTACTCTATTCAACCATTATTACAGTAACATTTATTACAGCCGGTATTATACTGGTAAATTTTAAACCCGGCACATTAGGCAAAAAAGAAAAACAGTTTTTAGGAGAAGGCGATTTTACTTTAGATATGTATGGCTGGCACAATTTAAAAATAAATTTTGAAAAAATAGTTGCGGCAGATTTACAGTCGGGTGCCATAAAAAAAGATGCCGTTATTTTAAGCAATAAATGGTTTCCTGCTTCGCATATTGATTACTATGTTGCTTTGCCCTTACAAAAAGATTTAATTGCCTTTGGAGATATTACTGATATACATCAATATCAATGGATAAATAAAGGTCGCAAAAAATTACAGGCTGGTGATGATGCATACTGTATTGTACCGTCTAATTATTTTGCAGATGCAAAAGCAATTTATGCTCCCTATTTTTCTACTATACTTAGGCCGGTTATAATGGAGCAAAAAAGAAATGGTACTGTGTGCCGTAATTTTTATATCTGGCGTTTGAAAAATTACATTGCAAAATAAAATTCCCAAACGTTATAAAGTTTTAATAATTATAAAAATTATTTGTTTTGGCGCAATTGCATTGTAACAGCATTATAAAAAACACTGCAATTTCTTAAGTAATCGCCTGGTTAGTTTATTACACTTTTCTACTGACTTTACATTGAGGCGGGAACGGTATTTTTTAAAAACTGGCTGTACCATCTGCCGGAGTTTTTTACAACTCTTTGTTGCGTAGCAAAATCTACATACACTAAACCAAACCTGGGGTAAAATCCTTCGGCCCATTCAAAATTATCCATCAGTGTCCATACAAAATAACCATTTACTTTTACGCCTTCTTTTTTTGCCAGTAAAACCTGTGCAATATAATCCTGCAAATATTTTACACGTTCACTGTCGTTAACCATGCCTTCTTCGTGTGCATCGGTAAATGCAGCTCCGTTTTCTGTTACAATAATTTCTTTTATTTGTTGGTAACTGCTGTAGCGCTTTAAAGCATTGTAAATACTGGGCGGGTGTATTTCCCAATCCATTAATGTATGTTGTACATTTCTTTTGCTTGCCTTAATAATTTTTGCTTTTACAAAAGGCATCAGCGGCGCATGGCTTACAATTTCTCTGGTATAATTTTGCAATCCTGTAAAATCCATATCAAATTTCAATTTCTTTTCATCATGCGGATACATGAATCGTTCTATGCGTTCCAGAATTTTTAAATCCTTTGTTGGATAACCCAACCCCAGCAATGGCTCAATAAACATCCGGTTAAGTAAGGCATCTACTTTTAGTGCAGCTTTTAAATCTTTTTCGTTACCAGTTCTGTAAGGCTCTACATGAGAATAAGAAAATGTTGTTCCCACTTTGCAATCACTTCTCAATGTTTTTATAATTCTTCCGCCTTCGGCCTGGCAAAGTGCTGCATGATGTGCAGCTGCTAAAAAACTGCTTAATCCTTTTTTACCAGGTGCATGTACTCCTAAAAAGTATCCTGCACCAGTAAATACCATCGGTTCATTCAACACCATCCAGCGTTTAACCCTGTCGCCAAAATTTTTTATGCAGCAATCCACAAAATAACTAAACCAATTAATAATTTCCCTGTTGGCCCAACCACCTTTTTGCTGGAGCTCCTGTGGTAAATCCCAGTGGTATAAAGTTATCCATGGTTCAATACCCAGCTCTAAACAAAAATCAATTACTTTATTATAAAAATCAATGCCTTTAATATTTACGGCGCCAATACCGTGTGGTAAAATACGGCTCCACGAAATTGAAAACCTGTAATTGGGAATATTTAATTTATACAGCAGCGCAATATCGTCGGCATAATGTGTATAAAAGTCGCAGGCAGTATTTCCGTTGTGGTTATTAAATATTTTTTTCTTTTTTTGAGAAAAAGTATCCCAAATGGATAAACCTTTGCCATCAATATTATGTGCCCCTTCTATTTGATAAGCAGCAGTGGAAACGCCCCATTTAAAATCATCTCCAAAATCATCTTTAGTAAAGAGCATAAAAATTATTCAGCAAGTTTATTTAATATTTTTCCAAGGCTTTTATCCTTTAATTTTTTTACTGAATGAATGGCTTCACCTAACACAACATTCTTTTGTGCCGGTACATTACCATGTTTTTTTATGATCATATTTATTATTCTTTCGGTACTGTTGGTATAGTTTACCGGGATAAATTGTTTGCCCTGCACCCATGATGTAATTTTATCAAAATGTTTTTTCTTCAGTGTTTTTATAACAGGCACTCCCATTGTTTTTAATGCTGCCGCATTGCATTGCTGCTCGTACTGTCCCTTCATGGGTATAACCATCAATTTCTTTTTTAAAAACAAAGCTTCGGCAGGTGTTTCAAAACCGGCGCCGCATAAAATTCCTGTGCAGTTTAAAAGGCTTTCAATAAATTCATCATTATTTACCGGCCTTATGTAAATATTTTTTAGTTGATATTCCTTTTTTGAATGTTTGCTGAATACCTGCCAGTTAATATTTTTTATTTCTCCCAATACTTTAATAACTCTTTCATCGCTGTAGGCAGGTAAATAAACTGTGTAATGGTTTTTATCTTCTGCCTTTGCATTTCTAACCTGATCTCTTATTACTGGTGTAAAAATATTTTTATCGTAAGCACCAAAATGAAAACCATAAGCTGCTGTTACCGGTGCATAATTATGCAGTACCGCTTTACCAACTATATCTTTATTTTTAGGTTTGGGAGATTTTTTATTTATTACTGCTGCCTGGTGGCTTAGTCCAATGCATTCTTTATGTTTCATCTTACAGGCCCATGCGCTTACGGGTTCAAAATCGTTTATCACTAAATCATATTCTTCAACAGGCAGGCTTTTAATTTCTTTATACAGTTGTTTTAAATTGCTTTTTTTATAAGTAGCAATTAAATCAACGCCGCCGTTTTTACCAAAAATAAAACTGAGGCCTTTAAATTTAAATTTTACAGGATAAGGCAGTTCTACATCGGCCTGTATACCGCTTACCAAAATATCCAGCTCGCCTTTTTGCTGCAGCAAAGGAATAATGTCTCTTGCCCTGCTTAAATGGCCGTTGCCTGTACCTTGTATGGCGTATAATATTTTCATCAGTTACGGAGTAAGTTAAATTCTTCCACCATATTATCAAACAGTTTGCTGTTATCTAATTCTTCATCTTCTGCAGCAGTTGTATTCATTTGCAGTAATTCGGCTTCGTCAAATTTATAAATTTTCCATTCGTTGTTTACATATTCCAGTGCCGTTAAATTTTCAATCCAGTCGCCGCTGTTGAGGTATATTGTTTTTCCGTGCTCATTTTCTATGGCTCTTATTTCGGGCTGATGAATGTGACCGCAAACAACATAATGATAATTATTGCTTATGGCGATGTCGGCTGCAGTTTGTTCAAAACTATTTATAAATTTTACTGCACTCTTTACACTGTTCTTTATTTTTTTTGATAAAGAAAGTTTGCCTTTCTTAAATATTTTTTCGGAAATAAAATTTGCAAACCTGTTAATGAGAATTAATGTATCGTAACCTACCGCTCCCAATTTTGCAAGCCATTTACTATGCTGCATAGTTACATCGAAAACATCCCCATGAAAAAACCAGGCTTTTTTTCCATCCTCCAGATCTAAAATTACTTTGTTTACAATTCTTAGTGTACCCATTTTAAAACCGGCAAACTTCCGCAGCATCTCATCGTGGTTACCAGTTATATAATAAATTTTAACACCTTTGCTCATCCAGTGCATTAAATATTTTATAACCTTCATGTGCGCTTTGGGCCAGTAGCGTTTGCTAAACTGCCAGATATCAATAATATCTCCATTAAGTATTACCGTTTTTGGCTTAACAGTTTTAAGGTAATGCAATAGTTCCTTAGCATGGCATCCGAAAGTACCAAGGTGTACATCACTCAATACCAAAATATCCAGCCTGCGCCGTTTTATTTTATCCATTAATGGATTTTATAAAATTTTAGCGCCGGATAAAAAGCAGAAAGCATCGGTAAAAAAATTCTTACTGAAAGTTTTAGAAAAAAATATTTAATATCTTTCATAACGAAGATGTTGGGTTTAGTAATAATTACAAATTGAAGCAATTACTTTAAACAAATGTTTACGCCTGCTTTAACAGAATGTTACCTGATTGTTACCCAATTGTTACGCAGTGTAAATGAGCCATCCAACTTTTAGTTTTTTATCTCTTAATAATACTTATGCAAACCGGTAAAAGTAATTAGCTTAATTATTTATTAATACTGGCTTAACATAAGCTTAATACAAAGCCGACAATTTTGCAAAAACTAATTATATCTTTTTAAAAAACTAACAGCAAAATTAAACGCAGTCATTTTACAGCGGCAGCAGGTTTGCCGCAACATACTGCTATCGTCTTTCAAAAAAAATATACAAATGAAAAAAACAGCAGCAGCTTTTCTCCTTATTGCCTTTATGGCCTGTAAAAAAAATGATAGCACCTCGCCAGAAATAATTGTAAATGAAGATCCGGCAACTTACAAAGAAATAGCTTCGCTTAACCTGGGTGGCTTAGGTGCTGCAGAAATTACCACATTTGATCCGCAAACCAAACGGTTATTTGCAGTAAATAACGGCAGCCTAAATAAAATTGATGTTATTGATATTGCAACTCCTTCAGCCGCCGGCGTTATACATTCAATTAATCTTAGTGCTTATGGTGGCTATGTAAACAGTGTTGATGTAAGTAATGGAAAACTGGCTGCTGCAATTGAAGCTTCCAACAAACAAAACACAGGTAAAGTAGTAATATTTAATACTTCTACTTATGCCGAAGAAAAAATAATTGCTGTGGGAGCATTACCGGATATGGTAATTTACAGCCCCGATGGTAAATACATTCTTACTGCTAACGAAGCAGAACCTGATGCTGCATATACTAACGATCCCGAAGGCACTATTTCTATAATAAGTGTAGATAATAATTACAGTGTAACTACAATAAATTTTGCTTCTTTCGCATCGCAGTTAACTGCTTTATCTGCCAAAGGCTTTCGTGTTTTTGGGCCGGGAAAAGATATTGCTAAAGATGTGGAACCTGAGTACATCACTGTTTCTTCCGATTCTAAAACGGCATGGGTAACACTGCAGGAAAATAATGCTATTGCAGTTATTGATCTTACTTCAAAAACTATTACAAAAATATTTCCATTAGGATTTAAAGATTATAATACTGCCGCCAATGCCATAGACCCAAGCGATAAGGAAGGTGGCATAAACTTTAACCCATGGAAAGTTTATGGTACTTATATGCCTGATGCAATAACATCTGCAAACTACAATGGCACCACTTATTTATTTACCGCCAACGAAGGAGATGCAAGAGAATACACCGGTTTTAGCGAAATAAAAAGAGTAAAAGATATTGCTTTGGATGCCACAGCATTTCCCAATGCAGCCACACTTAAATTAGATGCACAATTAGGCAGACTTAATATTACCACTACTTTAGGCGATACAGATAATGATGGCGACTTTGATGCACTGTATAGTTTTGGTGCAAGATCGTTTAGTGTTTGGAATGGCACAACAGGAGATTTAGTTTATGACAGCAAAAACGAACTGGATGTAAAAGCAAAAGAACTGGGTGTGTATGATGATAATCGCAGCGATGATAAGGGTGCCGAACCCGAAGCAATTACTTTAGGTAAAGTAGGTGCAAAAACAATTGCCTTTGTGGGTATGGAAAGAGTAGATGCAGTTGCAGTTTACGATGTAACTAATCCCACTGCACCTGTTTTTATAAAAATGTTTGCAACTGGCGATGCACCCGAAGGTGTACTTTTTATTCCTGCATCTAAAAGCCCCATTGGCCAAAGCCTGGTGGTGGTAAGCAGCGAAAATGATGGTGTAATTAAAATATACAAGGCCGACAAACTGTAAACAACAAAATGGTTTTTATAAAAAAGGAGAAGGCGCTTTTAAAAAAGTACCTTTCTCCTTTTTATTATTATAAATTTAATCTTTCTTTTTAGGCAATGTAAAACCAAATGTAGTGCCTACATCAATTTTGCTGCGTACATGAATGGTTTGGCCATGTGCTTCTACAATATGTTTGCAAATAGATAAACCTAAACCACTGCCACCAACTTTTCTGCTTCTTGCTAAATCTGTACGGTAAAAGCGTTCAAATATCCTGGGTAAATGTTCTTCCGAAATACCAGAACCATCGTCACTTATTTCTATTAAAACAGTTTTACCATCTACCCTGTAAAAACTACTTTCTATTGTACCATTTTGCTTGCCGTATTTTATAGCATTATCCACCACGTTTATAAAAACCTGGCGTATTTTTTCTTTATCGGCATATACCGTTAACGCCACTTCGCAACCTTTTTTTATAATGCATTTAATTTCTTTTTCATCGGCTTTTATTGCCAGCGATTCATACACTTCTTTTAAAATATCCTGTATCACAAAGTTTTCCTGGTACAATAACTGCTCGCCGCTTTCTAATTTAGAAATTTCATCTAAATCATCTACCAGGTTTACCAGCCGGTCAATATTACGGGAAGTGCTGGCTAAAAATTTTTTATTTACTTCCGGGTTTTCCAAAGCACCGTTAATCAACGTATCTACATAACCCTGTATGGCAAAAATGGGTGTCTTTAATTCGTGACTCAGGTTTTGTAAAAATTCTTTGCGGTAGGTTTCATTTTGCTGCAGCATTTCTATCTCTTCTTTTCTTTGTTCTGCCCATGCTTCCACATCTTCCCTTACTTCATCAATTCCTTTTTGAGGTAAAATATTTTTATAATAAAATTCTTCTCTTTTACTGGCTTTGGTTTGATAAATAAGTTTGTAAATCAATTTTATTTTTCGGTAGATAAAAGTTTGCAGTGTGTAAGATATTAATGCAAAGCTGCCCATAAAAATTACAACAAAAGACAATAGGGCAATCCACCAAACAGGTTTAAAAACAAAAATACCAATTGCAATAGGCACCGATAATGCCAGAGCAGTAAGTGCAGATAATTGTTGCGGCGAAAAGTTTTTTTGAGAGAGCATACCCCTAACCCCTAAAGGGGAATTATTTTAGCGAAGATATTTATTATAATTACAACATCAATAACACCCCTTAGGAGATGGGGCTATATTTCAAACTTATACCCCACACCTTTTACAGTGCTGATGCAGTCGAGGTCTAATTTTTGGCGAATTTTGCGGATGTGTACATCAATGGTACGGTCGCCAACTATTACTTCGGTACCCCAAATGGTATTTAAAATTTCATTTCTGAGGAAAACTTTACCCGGTTTACCTGCCAGTAAAGAAAGCAGTTCAAATTCTTTTCTTGCTAAAACTATATCCGTACCCTTAAAATTAATCATGTATTTTTCTCTGTCAATTTCCAAATCGCCAACCTTTAATACTTTAGGGCTGTCGTTCGTAAATCTTCTGAACAACGCATTTACTTTACTCACCAAAACCTTAGGGCTTATTGGTTTGGTAAGGTAATCGTCGGCGCCACTTTCCAACCCTTTTACTTCGGTACTTTCATCACTAAGTGCGGTTAAAAATATAATGAGGGTGTTTTTAAATGCTGGTTGCTGCCGCAGCACATTACAAACTTCCATACCGGTTTTGCCGGGCATCATAATATCTAAAATAATTAGATCGGGCAGGGTTCGTTTGGCCTTTTCAATGGCTTCGTTACCGTTTTTTGCCGTAATTACTTCAAAACCTTCGGCCTGTAAATTGTACTGAATGATTTCCAGGATATCTGGCTCATCATCGGCAATTAATATTTTTTTAACAATACTCATACGTAAAATGCTGGGCAAAAATACTCTTAATCAATTATCCACAATCAGTTTTAAGGCTTTGGCATATTATCAAATTGTTAAGGCAAACCTGCACTGTAACGGTAAACTAAAATTTTTAAAATATGGTTTTTACAAATCATGTAAAAGCTTAAATAATACAGCCTGTACAACCCTAAATAAAATTTCAGCATCTTTGCAGTATAACTATATGATGAAGAATACTTTTTTAATCCTCTTATTATTGATTTGTTGGGTAAATACCTTTGCAACTTTCGATACTATTAAGCCTCCCATACAAAGGCAGCGCTTTCATGATAAAATAAATGAAGAGCAGAAACTATTGGATAAAGCCGATGGAAAAGTTGATGGCAAAATGAATATTTCTTCTAACGAAGAAATTAATCTTGCGGTATCTGATGCCATTTTTAGAAAAATAGATATTCTGCAGGATAGTATTGAGGTAAACGATAAAATAAAAGCCAATAACGAAAAAGTACGCTACCTTACCTATGCTGAAAGTTTAATTAAAACATTCCGGGCCAACTGGCGAGCCAATAAAATAAAGCCGGTGTACGCCTCTTTGCTGATTGATAATTTTGAAAAAATAATGTCGGCTACAATTGAAGGCCAGAGTATGGCATCTTATATTGATGGGGTGCCTTATGAAGTAGGTAATATTACAGCAGAAATTTTTGTAAGTAATAAAGGCTATGCCCAAAGCAAAAATATTGTTTACTTAAAATATTGTGCATTAAACCCCGATAAAATTTTACAAACCATTGCGCCTTATGCTAAGGAAAGTTTTGCCGACAGCCTGGTTACTGCAACTTGCAAAAACGATCCTGCACAGGTATACAAATATGCACAGGATGCTTCCTCTGTTGCAGGAAAATTAATTCATAATAATACCAGCGCTGTTGTTAAAACAGTTGCTTCATTAAGCACAATGCCTTCTTCGCTTTTATATTTTCCTTTTTTAGATGATATTGTATCGGGCAAAAAACAAACCGACAGCCTGGTAAAAATTATTGGCAACGGAGATAAAGGATATGACAGCGTTGCTTATTACAAATTGCTGGTGCAAACAGAAATTGAGTACAGCAAAAGAATGATTAAAGGCGATACGGCTATTGCGTTTTTTGGCCCTAACGGTTTAAGAGATATGCTGCAGCGCAAAGCTTTAAAGCATTTTATTAATACCATAAATGAGCTGCACGAAAAGCCGGAAAATGTGCGGATGAAAGCGATTGACTCTTTAACGCCTGTTGATATTTATTATATGATTGTAATGGGCGAAAGCGAAATTTATACCAGCAGTTATAAACACAGTTTTAATCGTATGCTGCAGCGCATGGGCAAAAAACCTGCTGCCGATTCTTTACTGTTAAGTGTAAACTTCGATTACTTTAAAAAGTTTATTAAGATGGCTGCCAATTTTAATAAGCTGGATACTTTTTTAAATTTAATGCCTGCCGCCAGTTCCGAAACTTTAATGAAAGCTTTTGTGGGCAAACTGGAGGCCACAAAAAACCTTGAAGATGCAGTAGATGTTGCAGACAGTTACAGCAGCATCAGTAATAAAAAATTGCAGGCTAATATTTTAAGTTACGTAAATAATAATGAGCAGCGCTGTATTGGCAACAATAATAACCGGGGTAAAATAATTTACAGTTTATTAAAAACAATTTTTCTTTCGGCAGACAGCAGTAATAAAATTGACCTTAGTGCAGCAATTGGCATTCCTCCAATTTACTCCATAGAAAATAAAGCATTGATGGATGACAGCGGTCGCATTGTACAACAGGTTTTCTTTTATGGTGATGATGATGGTAAAAAGTTTTTTCCTTCTTACGTAAATTCCTTTTCGGCCAAAGAATGGAAAATGAATAACAGCAATAAAGAATGGGTGGAAATAAAATCAATTAAAGACCCTAAGGTTTGGATATATGTAAACCGGCCCTTAAACAACGATAAAAATTTAGACGATAGTGCACAAATACATTTGAACAGTTATCTTAAAAAAAATAATCTTAAACCCTCCATTGTTACACATCGTGGGCACAGTTACTGGCTCGACCGTACAATGGCCCGTATGGCCGGCGATGCAAAAATTGTAGTGCTGGGCAGTTGTGGCGGTTATAAAAATTTAAGTCATCTTATTGAAATAAATCCAGATGCCCATATTATTTCTACCAAACAAATTGGTACCGGAAATATCAACCAGATTGTTACCAATACTTTAAACCAAACTTTATTAACGGGTAAACAATTAGTTTGGAAAAACATGTGGGCTAATCTTTCTGCATACTTTTTAAAACAACCAAAAGAGTTAAAAGAAACCTGGGAAGATTATATTCCTCCTTACAAAAACCTGGGTGCCATCTTTATAAAAGCCTATAATAAAAAAACAGAAACAGAATAATGATTTTCAGTTTTGGTTTTTGCTTTTGTCAAAATAAAGCTGCAGCAATTTTTTAAACTAAACCCAAAACACTACACCTCAAACGGATTATCTTTGCTTAATGGGTAAGCCGGTTGTTAAAAAAAAGGTATTCAACGTTTTATTACTCCGCAGGATATTTTATTTTGCAAAGCCATACAAAAATAAATTTTATGGTTCTTTGCTGCTTTCTGTTGTACTGGCAGTAATGGCACCAATACGGCCATTTTTAATTCAGCTTACAATTAACGATGGCATACAGGGAGATACTGCCGGAAATTTTATGAAAGGTCCGGGAGGTTTTATAATTGAAGTAACTGTAATACAAATTGTATTACTCTTAATTGAAACCATCTGCCGCTTTTATTTTACATTTTCTACTGCATCGCTGGGGCAAAGTGTGGTAAAAGATTTAAGGGTTACTACTTACAAAAAAATTCTTCACCTCAATTTAGGCCAGTTTGATAAAACCCCTATTGGCACATTAACCACACGTACCATAAATGATATTGAATCTATAAACGATGTTTTTAGTGATGGCCTGATTCCAATAATTGCCGATTTACTTTCCATCATTTCTGTTTTAACCTACATGTTTATTGTAAACTGGCAACTAACATTAATTTGCCTTGCGCCGTTTCCTATATTAATGATTGCCACTTATTTTTTTAAAGAAAG